>CAZYQR010000337.1:0-3277 GCA_964649755.1 uncultured Maribacter sp.
AACTCAAGTCCTAATTATGAAAAAACAGTTTATCAAAATTGTACTTTCTTGTGCAGTAATAGCGGGAGGTTTTACAGTTACTAGTTGTAACAAGAAATCTTCATCTTCTAAAAATGTATCAAGAGCTACAGGTTGGAAAATAAATGCCAAGGAAGGTGGTTTCCAATTCAATACTGACTTTAAGGAGCAAGAAACCGCTCCTGGTCTTGTTTTTGTCGAGGGAGGTACATTTACTAAAGGTAAGGTGCAGGATGATGTTATGCACGACTGGAACAATACCCCTACTTCCCAACATGTAATGTCTTTTTATATGGATGAAACGGAAGTTACGAATGTAATGTACTTGGAGTATTTAGATTATCTAAAGAGCGTTTACCCTCCTGAAAATCCAAAATATGCAAACATCTATATGGGTGCATTGCCTGATACTTTGGTATGGAGAAACCGTTTAGGGTTTAACGAAACCATGACCAATAACTATTTAAGACATCCTGCCTATGCGGAATATCCTGTTGTTGGTGTAACCTGGGTTCAGGCAACACAATTTGCTGAATGGAGGACCGACCGTGTTAATGAAGTAATGCTGGAAAGGGAGGGCTATCTTTCTGAAGACGCCAAGTATCAAGCTACAACTGGAGAAGTTGCAGGAACTTTTAGCACTGAAGCCTATTTGAATAGACCTGAGTCTGTATATAACGGACAAATAGATTCCCTACAAGGGAAAATGAAGAAGGATAGTGTTAACACTTATGCCAAAAGAAGTACGGGCATTATTGTGCCGGAATATAGATTACCAACAGAAACCGAGTGGGAATACGCTGCTGCTGCGCAAGTTGGATCAAGAGAATACAATAACTACAGAGGTAGAAAAAAATATCCTTGGGAAGGTGATTACACCAGAAGCGGACAACGTGTTGGTAGAGGTGATCAATTAGCCAACTTTAAACAAGGAAAAGGTGATTATGGTGGTATAGCAGGTTGGTCTGATGATGGTGCCGATATTACCGCTGAAGTAATGTCCTATAAGCCCAATGATCTTGGTCTTTATGATATGGCTGGTAATGTTGCCGAATGGGTGGCTGACGTTTACCGACCTATTGTTGATGATGAAGTGAGTGACTTTAACTATTACAGAGGTAATATTTATATGAAAACTGCCATTGGCGAAGACGGAAAAGTAAATATTCTTAGAGATTCTATAGTTTTTGATACCATGCCAAATGGTAAAGTGGTTGCTATGAATCTTCCAGGTGAAATTAAAATGGTACCTGTAGATGAGGAAGAAACTTATCTTAGAACCAATTTCTCTTCAAGTGATAATAGAGGCTATAGAGACGGTGATCCAAGTTCGTCCAGATTCTTTGATAGATTCAGTGATGAAGAGGACCAGGCCGATGCTAGAAAAATGTACGATTCTCCTAAACATAGCGTAGAGCGCGATTCTCTTGGAAAGTTAACGCGTCAATACGACCAGTCAAATAACAGGACAACTTTGATTAATGATGAGGTTCGTGTATTCAAAGGTGGTTCTTGGAGAGACAGGGCCTATTGGTTAGATCCTGCCCAAAGAAGATATTTACCACAGTATATGGCCACTGACTATATAGGATTCAGATGTGCTATGTCTAGAGTTGGTTCAAAATCAAAAACAAAAAACAAGACCGTAAGAGGTAAAAAAGCCAAATAGATTTAATAGATATAAAAAAAAAGCCCTGACGTAATCGTCAGGGCTTTTTTTTATCTTTGAATTATGATTCTAGAGAAGCTCCACCAAATCTTTTTACAGTCCTCAATTGTTTGTACTGATACAAGAAAAATAGAAAATAACTGTCTTTTCTTTGGCCTTAAAGGAGACAATTTCAATGGAAATGCTTATGCTGCCGAAGCTTTAAAAAAAGGAGCTGCGTATGCAGTAGTAGACGAAAAAAAATATGCGACTTCAGACAGGACTATTTTAGTTGATGAAGTATTGCAAACACTCCAAAAATTGGCATCATTTCATAGGAATCAATGCAAAACCAAAGTTATTGGCTTAACCGGGAGTAATGGCAAAACGACCACCAAAGAACTCATCAATTCGGTGCTATCCAAAAAATACAAAACCATAGCCACAATTGGCAACCTTAACAACCATATAGGTGTGCCACTTACCCTTTTATCAATTAAGAAAGATACCGAAATAGCAATAGTGGAAATGGGCGCCAATCACGTAAAGGAAATTGAATTCCTTTGTTCAATTACCCAACCTGATTTTGGATACATTACGAATTTCGGAAAGGCACACTTAGAGGGGTTTGGGAGTGTTGAAGGTGTCATGAAAGGAAAAAGTGAGCTTTATGACCATTTAATCAATCATAAAAAATCAATATTCTTGAATGCTGACGACCCAATTCAATTGGAAAAATTAGGCAACTACATTAAAAAATATGGTTTCACAAAAGACAAAAAGGATTATTATAAGATCGCTTTTTTAAAAGCCGATCCTTATGTTGCCATAAAAGTTGAAGAAATTCAAATCAATTCCAATCTTATAGGCAGCTATAACTTCACCAATTGTTGTGCAGCCATTCTTATGGGTAAATATTTTAATGTCGACATGAAAGACATTAAGTCGGCCATTGAAGCCTACATACCTCAAAATAATAGGTCCCAAATCATTGAAAAAAACGGAATGCAAATTGTTTTGGACGCATACAACGCAAATCCGTCTAGTATGAAAGTAGCATTGGAAAATTTTAGTAGGCTTAGTGGCGAACCAAAAATTGCATTTTTAGGAGATATGTTTGAATTGGGCAAAACAGCCAGTAGTGAACATCAATATATAGCCGATTTGGCGGTTGAATTAGATTTGGAAAAAGTATTCTTGGTTGGGGAAAATTTTAATAATACCAAAACCGCTTTCAAGAAATTTAAAGATTATGACGCTATAGCCTCTTATCTCTCCAAAGAAAAACTCGCAACAAATAGTAATATTCTTATTAAGGGTTCACGTGGAATGGCTTTAGAACGACTGCTTGAATTACTTTAATCAAACAATTATCGGTAAAACCCTCTTTCAAAATAGTGGAGGAATTGTGGGATATACTGGATTGGATATCCATTGGGAAACCACTCCTGCAAATAGAAAATCACACTGCAGACAAGTGCAGTGTGATTTTCTATTTGATGTGGGCCCATCTGGATTCGAACCTGTGACCTCTGCCCTGTCAAGGCAGCGCTCTCCGCCTGCTTAGTGGAGTGTATTGGATTCGAACCAACGACCCCCGCCCTGTCAAGG
>CAZYQR010000338.1:0-3272 GCA_964649755.1 uncultured Maribacter sp.
GTATAAAAGAAATATTTCATAATTAAAAAGCCCCGACAATATTGTCAGGGCTTTTTAATTTGTAGTTATGACTGGGATTCTTATTCCCTAATTGCTAGAACATTTCCTTTGTTATCCTCAAGTGTTGCACGTTCTGGAGATTCTTTCATAATAACCTTATCATTGCCTTTCTCCATCCCAGGGTATGAAATTGTATAAACACCATCAGTCTGTTCCCATCTAAAATCGGTTTTGGCAACTACGTTACCATTTTCCTTTATATGATATCTTCCGAGATAGGCGTCATTAAAAATCCATTCAAGACGAGTCGATACTTTTCCTGTCTCACTAGAGGTCAGGGTAGATAAACTTGACCATATACCTATAACGGGGTCGTTGTTTTCGGGAATCCTTGAACAGTTGCTTGCCAGTATAATAGCAACAATTGCAATGAATGAAAAGAACTTTTTCATTTGTAGGTTATTTTGATTCGGGGTTTGATAATTTATGAACGTATATGTCTTATTTAGTATTGTTAAAATTCGATGTATGGTTCATTATTTTATTAATCTTCGTTGAATCACCTTTTTTTTTAACAATCAGTATATATTAACGAATGATCAGGGCAAGTTCAAAAAAACTACTTAACTGATTTTTGTCATCTTTTTTCCCAGAGGAATCAGTACTTTTACTTCTTAAAATTTACAATTTAAAACGATAAACATATGAAAGTTACCGTAGTAGGGGCAGGAGCTGTTGGCGCAAGTTGCGCTGAGTATATTGCCATTAAGAATTTCGCATCTGAAGTAGTGGTTTTGGATATTAAGGAGGGTTATGCTGAAGGCAAAGCCATGGACTTGATGCAAACAGCTTCTTTAAACGGATTTGATACCAAAATAACAGGTACCACTAATGATTACTCTAAAACTGCTGGTAGTCATATAGCTGTAATAACTTCAGGGATTCCTAGAAAACCGGGAATGACTCGTGAAGAGCTGATTGGTATCAACGCAGGTATTGTTAAAACGGTGGCTACAAACTTAATTCAGCATTCACCAAATGTGATACTTATCGTGGTTAGTAATCCTATGGATACAATGACTTATTTAGTTCATAAATCAACTGGATTGCCTAAACACAAGATAATTGGTATGGGTGGTGCTTTGGATAGCGCACGTTTCAAGTATCGTTTGGCCGAGGCTTTGGAAGCTCCAATTTCTGATATAGATGGTATGGTTATAGGAGGTCATAGTGATACTGGTATGGTACCGTTGGCATCCCATGCAACCAGAAATAGTATCAACGTTTCAGAATTTATTTCTGAAGACCGTTTGCAGCAAGTGGTTGAAGACACTAAGGTTGGTGGTGCTACATTGACTAAATTATTAGGAACTAGTGCTTGGTATGCCCCTGGTGCGGCAGTATCGTCTTTGGTTCAATCAATTGCTTGTGACCAAAAGAAAATGTTCCCTTGTTCAACCTTATTGGAGGGTGAATATGGACTTAATGATATCTGTATTGGAGTACCAGTGATCCTGGGTAAAAACGGCATTGAAAAAATTGTGGATATTCCGCTTTCAGATGCTGAAAAAACTAAAATGAAGGAGAGTGCAGAAGGTGTTACAAAAACCAATGGACTTTTAGACGTTTAGTCATAAGCTTCAATAAATATTGTAAAAGGCATCCTGATTATAGTATTAGGGTGCTTTTGTTTTTTAGATTAACTGATAAATATATTGCCAATTCTTAGGGTAAATCATATATTTGCACGCTGTTGAGAAAAGCACATTTAAAATATACATAACCAATGCAAAATAAAGGACTTATAAAGCTTTTTGCCTTCTTATTCGGGCTCGTTAGTATCTATCAATTGTCATATACGTTTATCGCCAGTAAGATTGAAAAAGATGCTGAAGTTTATGCTTTCAATCAAATTGCTGAAGCTGAGGATAATTATGTTTCCAAAAGGGAAGCGCTGGAAGTCAAATATTTAGATTCAATTGGTGGTAATCCTATTTTAGGTTATACCAGCTATGATGACGCAAAGAAGAAAGAATTGAATAAGGGTCTTGACCTTAAAGGGGGAATCAATGTGACCCTTCAAATTTCTGTAAAGGATATATTAAGAGGTCTTGCCAATAATTCAAAAAGTCCAATCTTCAATAAAGCTTTGGCAGATGCTGATACTGCATCCAAGAATAGTGATGATACTTATGTTGACCTCTTCTTTGATGCTTTTGATAACATAAAAGGAGATTCAAAGTTAGCTTCTCCAGAAGTCTTTGCCAATAAGGGTCTTAGTGATGAGGTTAATTTTCAGATGACCGATGATGAAGTTAAACCAATTATCCGCAGAAAAATTGATGAGTCTATTGTTTCCGCTTTTGAAGTATTGCGTGAACGTATAGATGGTTTTGGCGTTACTCAACCCAACATTCAACGTGAAGGAAACTCAGGTCGTATTTTGGTTGAATTACCAGGAGCAAGGGATATAGCAAGAGCTCAGGAATTATTGTCCAGTACTGCACAATTGGAATTTTGGGAAACCTACGAGCAGAATAATCCAAGCTTTGGAAACTTTATCGTTGCTGCCAATGATAGACTTAAGTCAATTGTAAAAACTGATGTTGATGAGGAGCCTGTTAAAGAAGAATCAGAGTTGGATTCCTTATTGTCAGATGTAACAGATTCTCTTGATCTTGCTAGTCAGGTAAATCCTTTGTTTGATTTATTATTACCCGCAAATCCAGGAACTAATGCTATGTTCAGGGCAGCGGTTAATGATACTGCAAAGGTTGGGTCATATTTAAGAATGCCAGAAATACAAAGATTATTACCTGCTGATATTCAGTTTACAAAATTTTTATGGGAACGCCCTTCAGGGGATAATGTTGAAGTACTTAATTTATATGCATTAAAATCGAACAGAAGTAGCTCACCAAGAATAAGTGGTGACGTCGTTAGTGATGCGAGAGATACCTACGATCAATTTAGCAAGCCCGCCGTAAGTATGAGTATGAACTCGAGAGGGGCTAAAGAATGGCAAAAATTGACAAGCGACGCAAACATAAATAATACAGGTATTGCTGTTGTTTTGGATAATAAAGTATATACAGCACCTGGTTGTTCTGTTGTTGGTGGTATTTCTGGTGGAGGCACTGAAATTACAGGTTCCTTCACGGTAGATGAAACTAAGGATATAGCCAATGTATTGAGAGCAGGTAAATTACCGGCAAAAGCGGAAATCATTCAATCAAATGTTGTAGGACCTTCTTTGGGTCAAGAAGCTATTG
>CAZYQR010000339.1:0-3255 GCA_964649755.1 uncultured Maribacter sp.
TGTTGGGCACAGGCTATGTCATAACCACTTCCGCCAAAAGTATTTTCCAACAATTGATAAGGATTGATATTCGCCCATTGGGCAATGTTGTTGATCAATGTTGAGGATGATCCAAGACCCCAATCCTTTGGGAATGTTAATTTACTTTCAATGGTATATCCCAAGCCATCCGCCAAAAAATGGGGATTCAATTTTTGTGTTTCGATAAGTGTTTTATGTAAAGTTTTTGAAATTTCGGAATTAGAGGAAGAAATCTCAGTCATGGATTCTAAATCATATTTGGCTTCGAACCATACCCTACCTTTATCGTCCAAACTTGTCCATTCGATTTCTTTGGATTCAGTTTCTATTACGATTAACGACTGCCCGTATTTAGTAGGAATGGCCCATGCTTTTGCCCCGTCCAGAACAGCATATTCCCCTGTTATCAATAACTTGCCATTGCTATAGAACTCTCTTGCCATTAATTGCTTCTTAGCTTTTCAAATGCTTCTACAACTGCACTATGGGTCACTGTATGATTTTTGAAATAATTAATAATATCATCTTTTTCTATATCTGTCGCCCCTAATTGGTTCAGAATATTCAATAAATGCATCTTCATATGCCCTTCCTGTATTCCTGTTGTGACCAATGAGCTTAAAGCGGCAAAATTTTGGGCCAATCCGGCAACGGCTACAATCTGCATTAATTCTTTTGCCGAAGGTTGCTGCAGTATTTCCAGTGCCAATTTCACCAGCGGATGAAGATTCGTCAATCCGCCAACGGTGCCCAATGCCAACGGGATTTCTATCCAGAACTTAAATATTCCATTTTCAATGCTTGCATTCGTAAGACTTTTATAGTTACCATCTTTGGCAGCGTATGCATGAACACCTGCTTCCACAGCCCTAAAGTCGTTCCCTGTAGCTAGAATAACGGCATCAATGCCGTTCATTATTCCCTTATTATGGGTAACAGCTCTATGGGGCTCAACATTGGCAATATCAATGGCCCTTATCATTTTCTTCGCAAATTCTTGTGGAGAGACGGCTGTATTCATCTTTAAATCCTCGATAGCACAATGCACCTCTGCGCGCGCAATGCAGTCAGGAACGTAGTTTGACAGTATGCTCATTACAATTTCAATCTGTTTTTCCTTTTCGGTAAAAAGCGGGAAGTTTTGTGCTTCATTTTTGAAGGTCTGGGCAAATTGTTCTAAACATGAATTAATGAAATTGGCACCCATGGCATCCATGGTCTCAAAAGTGCAATGTAGTTGGTAATAATCTTTAAGTTGGGAAGTTTTATTACGCAGTTCTATTTTGGAGATACCACCACCACGCTTTACCATATTCTTGGTTAATGGTTTGGCGTCTTCAAGTAATTTATGATGAACATCAGTAAAGAACTTTTCTAATTTCGTAGAATCCCCGTAATACATGAAATGTACTTGACCAATTTTTTCGGTCCCGATAATTTCCGATTTGAATCCTCCTCGATCAAACCAAAATTTTGCCGCTTTGCTGGCAGCGGCCACGACCGAGCTTTCTTCAATGGCCATTGGTATCGCGTATAATTTATTATTGATTAAAAAATTTGGCGCAATTCCTAAGGGCAAATAATAATTTGTAATAGTATTTTCAATAAACTCATCATGCAATTTTTGCACCTCATTTTCAATATTCCAATACCGCTCTAATATTTTTTTGGTCTCAGTAGGATTATGTGTATATCGCTGTGCAACCCACTCAATTTTTTCTTGTTTTGATAGTTTGGAGAAACCTAAGATAGGATCAATCATGGTGCACTTGGTTTGTGGTTTCAAATATAGTCATTAAGGTCATATTTAGCTGCTGTGATGTAAACGTTGGAGCTTTTGGGTTTTTAAGGCTAAAGTTCAATTAATTGTAAAATATTCACTAAACTTGACAGATTTTAAACATTTTTTATAAAAATATGAATAAACGCTACCTTCTATTGCTACTCTTCATCGGTTTGTCGATGTTGACATTTGCGCAAGAGAAAAAAATCACAATTGAAGAAATATATCAAGGGGCTTTTAGAACAAGTGGTTTAGATGTGCTCCGATCCATGAAAAGTGGAGAATATTACACTATTTTAAATAACAATAGCGCTGACAAATCTACCAGTATTGACAAATATGATTATAAGACCTTGGAAAAGGTAGAAACCATAGTTAATTCTGCAGCGGATGAAGCCATTCCCTCGTTCAGTTCATATACCTTCAGTGATGACGAATCCAAAATACTTCTGGCCACTGAAATAGAATCGATTTTTAGACGCTCAACATTGGGTGTTTTTTTTGTTTATGACATCGCTTCAAAGTCAATTGTAAAAGTATCCGCGGATAAAATTCAGGAACCATTACTTTCGCTCAATGGTGCACAGGTGGCATATGCCTTAAAAAACAATCTGTTCATTTTTGACATTGCTTCCAAAACCACAAAGCAAATTACAACCGATGGGGTAAAGAACAAAATTATAAACGGTATTACCGATTGGGTCTATGAAGAGGAATTTGCTTTTGTGAGGGCTTTTGCATGGAATTCGAGCGGTTCCAAAATTGCTTTCCTTCGTTTTGATGAGTCTGAGGTGCCTGAGTTTTCCATGGATGTTTATGGCACTAATTTGTATCAAGTACAAAATGTCTTCAAATACCCAAAAGCTGGAGAAAATAATGCCTTGGTTTCTTTACACTTGTTTGATGTGAAATCCGGTAATATTTCCAATATCGAGTTGGGAGACCCCTATTATATTCCTCGAATCAAGTGGATGAACGATGCCGATTACTTGAGTGTGACCACGATGAACAGGCATCAAAACCATTTAAAACTACAGGCAGTAAATGCTAAGAATAATTCTGTTGCTATACTTTTGGAAGAAAGAGATAACGCTTATGTTGATATAAACGATAATCTAACATTCTTGGAAGATGATAGTTTTATTTGGACCAGTGAAATGGACGGATATAATCATCTTTATCTTTATGGATCAGATGGTAAATTATTGAACCAAATTACCAGTGGTGATTGGGAGGTGACCAATTATTATGGCTATGACCAAAATAAAGATAAAATCTATTACCAGTCCACGGAAAATGGCTCCATTAATCGTGGGGTTTACAGTATTGAAAGTAACGGAAAGAAGAAAAAGGAACTTGCGACTCAGACAGGGACAAATGCCGCTGCCTTTAGTGCAGATTTCACCTATTTCATAAATACATATTCGAGTGCTACATCACCTTATAGTTAT
>CAZYQR010000340.1:0-3254 GCA_964649755.1 uncultured Maribacter sp.
CATAGGATAATACAGTCTATTGTTTAAAAATCAAATTAAATAAGTTTCGTCAATCTTGTAGATTTGCCTTATGACGAGCGGTGGTTTGTATTCTTCGTAAGAAGGTACATTTTTATCAAAACCTTCAAAAAGATTGATATAAGAGTATGCAAATGAAGTGACAAACAATTGTTGCTCAAAAGTCAAATTGTCAAATGATATTTTCAAATCATCCTGACCATCAACAAAAATGACTTCTTCACTACAACAAGAGCTTTCCTGTTGCATTGTTGAATCATCATCATTCATAATATCCATAGACATTCCGCAGTCCTCAGCATCCGCAAAGAAAGCTAAATCAACCAAATGGCCCATACAGAAGTGTTTCTCCACCGTCCAAGAGGTGGTAGAAGCCAATAGCAATAACGCCATTGATATCGATACTATTTTAAATGCGAAGTCCTTCACGACCACAAAAATACGAATTAATGAATAAGAAATAATTTCCCAACAGTTGATTAACGAAATTTTAGGGTTAATAGTATCAGGTAAACCATTCTAAAAAGTAATATTGTATTTAATATCTTAGCCGAAATTTTAAAAATGCTCAAAGACCTACGGCCAAAAATAACAGCCATAATTTCAGATACCGATACTTCAATAGATGCGCGTTTACAAGGAATATGCAAGTTATTGAAAGAAAGTGTCCCCTATTATGATTGGGTAGGATTCTATTTTAAAAATGGCGACAAGGAAGAACTTAAACTGGGACCTTTTGCAGGTGAACCAACAGATCACACAATTATACCATTTGGGAAGGGCATTTGTGGTCAAGTGGCAGTTAGCAACGAAAATTTTGTTGTTCCTGATGTACAAGCACAGGATAATTACATCGCATGCAGCTTAAATGTAAAGGCTGAAATCGTTGTGCCGCTCTTCTTAAAAGGAGAAAATATAGGTCAGATAGACATAGATTCCAAGACTCCAGACCCATTTACAAATGAGGATGAAAGGCTTTTGGAATATATTAATGCCCAGGTAGCCAAAATTCTTTAAACCCACCCTACAATGACACAGAATAAAGGGCAATTTCTCATTTATGACGAAAAGCTTTGATAAAGCTTTTGTCTGGGTTTAACCTTGACAATGAAAATATGCAAAATCTGATTTTCATTCGTCAAATTGTTCAATAGGCTTTCGATTGAACTATTTTGGTTAAAACTTTATTGTTTTGTTGATAACCTGAGCTATTTATTAGCTTTAAAAAAATTACTTTTGTGTGCTTAGAACCTTAATCCCAGCAACATAAAATGAGCACTAAAAAAGCCGCCTCCGCCCTTATTTCTGTATTTCATAAAGATGGACTTGAACCCATCGTAAAAAAATTCAATGAACTTGGTATTACCATCTATTCAACTGGTGGTACCGAAAAATTCATAAAGGATTTAGGCATTGATGTTGTGCCTGTAGAAGACGTAACAAGTTACCCATCAATTTTGGGCGGACGAGTGAAAACTTTACATCCAAAGGTGTTCGGCGGCATATTGAACAGACAAGACCATGAGGGAGACGTTGCCCAACTTGAAGAATTTGACATTCCACAATTGGATATTATAATTGTTGATCTTTATCCTTTTGAAAAAACAGTGGCAAGTGGTGCTTCTGAACAGGATATCATTGAAAAAATAGATATTGGAGGTATTTCTTTAATTCGTGCGGCAGCTAAGAATTTCAAGGATGTTCTTTGTGTTTCCTCTATGGAGGATTATAGTGAATTTTTGGATGTAATTTCTTCTGGAAATGGAAATACAACTTTGGAAGAACGTAAAAAATTCGCTGCAAAGGCATTCAATGTTTCTTCACATTACGACACTGCTATTTTCAACTACTTTAATCAAAATCACGAGGAAGCAGTTTTAAAAATCAGTGAGACCAATGGCCAGATTTTACGTTATGGTGAAAATCCGCATCAAAAAGGGTTCTTCTTTGGCGATTTTGAAGCAATGTTTACCAAACTGCACGGCAAGGCACTTTCCTATAACAACTTATTGGATGTTGATGCCGCGGTTAATCTAATGAACGAATTCCGTAAAGATGACCCAACATTCGCCATTCTAAAACATAACAATGCCTGTGGTATGGCTACCCGTAGCACCATTCACCAAGCATATGTAGATGCCCTTGCAGGTGATCCGGTTTCTGCCTTTGGAGGAATCTTGATCAGTAATGTTGAAATAGATAAACCAACAGCCGAGGAAATACACAAGCTTTTTTGTGAAGTGGTAATTGCACCTAGTTATGCTGAAGATGCCCTTGAAGTTCTAAAAGGAAAGAAAAATAGGATTATGTTGATCCAGAATGAAGTTGACTTGCCTGAAACCATTGTTAGAACATGTTTAAATGGCGTTTTAGTCCAAGATAAAGATCATAAAACCGATACGATTGCCGATTTAAAATACGTAACCGGAAAAGAGCCATCAGCGAGGGAAATGGAAGATCTGATTTTCGCTTCAAAACTGTGCAAGCATACTAAAAGTAATACCATTGTAATGGCAAAGAACAAACAACTTTGCGCTAGTGGCACAGGGCAAACCTCTCGCGTAGATGCCTTAAACCAGGCCATTCATAAGGCAAAATCTTTCAATTTTGACCTCAATGGGGCAGTCATGGCAAGTGATGCATTTTTCCCTTTCCCGGATTGTGTTGAAATCGCGCATAAAAGTGGCATTACCAGCGTTATACAGCCAGGTGGTTCTATTAAGGACCAGCTAAGCATTGATTACTGTAATGAAAATAATATTGCGATGGTAATGACAGGCACACGTCATTTTAAGCATTAATTTTACTACTTTTGTCGATGAAATGCACCCCTTTAATCCATAACCAAACAATTTTATATGGGATTTTTTGATTTCTTGACCGAGGAGATAGCCATAGATTTAGGAACGGCGAACACCTTAATAATCCACAATGACAAAGTTGTAGTGGACAGTCCTTCTATTGTAGCTCGAGATAGAATTACAGGTAAAATCATTGCAGTTGGCAAAGAAGCCAATTTAATGCAGGGAAAAACCCATGAGAATATAAAAACCATTCGACCTTTAAAGGACGGGGTTATTGCAGATTTTGATGCGTCTGAAAAGATGATCAATATGTTCATTAAAAACATTCCGGCACTTAAAAAGAAATGGTTTCCGCCAGCTTTACGTATGGTCATCTGCATTCCCTCTGGTATTACTGAGGTAGAAATGCGCGCAGTAAAGGAATCTGCAGAG
>CAZYQR010000341.1:0-3225 GCA_964649755.1 uncultured Maribacter sp.
TTACAGCACCAACATCAGAATAAAGATTATCATAATACCTCCAATCAGAATCGAAAGAGAAATTCATGTTGATTCTATAAGCGAATCCCAAACCACCAGAAAGTTGTGCAGCACCACCCACTTTACCACCATCAAAGTCATTGGTTTCGGTACTTATAACATTACGCTCTTCATCAGTAACTTGGGTTACTGCTTCGCCCTTATAAAGCCAATCACCTACTGAAGCAAAACCATTTATTGAAAACCCTGTTGCTGGTCTTAGTTTAAAATCAACTTCAACTCCGGAATGTAATTGCTCGGTTCCAAAGTTGGTTTCAAAGGTAACCACATCATCAACAATATCGGAGCTGGAAACAACCCTATCTTTCCATGAGGTTCTATATACGTTTACGTTAGCAGAAAACATAGGAGATGTGAAACCATAACCAGCCTCCAAACCAAAAATCTTTTCATTTTCAGTCAAAGGGTTTATTTGATTGGTAAAATTCAAATAAATATTATCATGGTATGGTTGACGATCATAGTAACCCGTGTTTACATAAAAACTGTGGGCTTCATCTGGCCTATAACTTAAACCTGCTTTGGCATTATATCCAAAATTATTCACTTTTTCAGAATCCGTACCTGGAGTAATGCCAGCCGGTAGTGGTTCATCAGTGCCTTGAGATGATGTTCCATTGATCAATGACTGATCAGCATATTGAAACAAGTCAAATCTTTGGTGGGATTGGTTTGAAACTGACCCTTGGAAAAATGCAGAAAATTTTTCAGTTCCATATTCCAATTGGGTAAACAAACCACCGTACGAAATTCGCTCTTCATTATTATAGGCAATTTTTTGATTGTCTGAATAACTATTGAAGGCAGCAGCCCAACCTGAAGGCCTAAAGCTTTCTGTAGCAGTCACAAATTTATAGGTGCCAAAACTACCATAGGTATCATGATTATTATTTTGATCTCTTAGTCGAATATTTTCGGTCCATGAATTTAAGCCATGAAAATCTGAAACCACCCTAAAATGCTTACCGTAGTACGTTCTTAAATCAAAACCAACATTCCATGTAAGATTATCCGAAAGTTGTTTTTCAAGGTTAGTAATCAAACCATACCAGCTATGTAAGTTCATGGAAGCACGTGTTACATAGGCGTCTTCTGAACCAAAATAAACAGCATCACCATCGGTTACCTGGGAATTTTGAGCGTAAATAGCATCGTAATCTATACGCCCTTCATCGGTTCTGATCCTGTTTCCACGATTACCGGTACCACCACCATTACCCCATGAGGCATAAAGTACAGTTGATAAGTTAGACGTTTCATTAATAATCCAGTCCCAGTTAAAGTTAGCAACCGGTTTGTGATAGAAGTTTCTTCTTTCTGTTTTGTACTCCCCATTGTAAGTACCCCAGTTATTGTTGTATCGTAAACCATATTCTAAATAGTCAGAAATAGATTTAGTAAAATTTTGATCGTGATTCTGTGGAGCACCTGTAATTAAAAAGTTGAAATTATGGGAATCATTAGGTCTATAACCTGCAGAAATAAAATACGTCTGGCCTTCACCAAAATTCCCTTCGTTATAACCATCTCCTTGCCAGTGTGAAAGCATAACGCTTAGGCCCCATCCTTTTTCAGAAACACCAGTATTATAACCAGCGGATGTTTTAATGTAGTTATCATTGGCAATTGTAGAGTAGGCAAAACCTCCTTGCTTCATTTCAGTAGATTTAGTCACAAAGTTGACTGTGCCCCCAACGGAAGAAATTGCCATTTTAGAAGAACCCAGACCTCTCTGAATCTGAACAGCGGAAGCAATATCATTTAACCCAGACCAGTTTGACCAATACATTAAACCATCTTCCATACCGTTAATTGGTTGACCATTTAGAAGAAAAGCTGTGTTATCCTGATCAAAACCACGAACTCTCATGTTCGTATCCCCAAAACCACTTGATTGACCGGAAACATAGACGGATGGTGTATTTACCATTGTCATGGTAATATCTTGAGTCCCTATTTTTTCTTGTATAATTTTTACAGGAATTGAAGAAACAGCAATTGGTGTTTGCCTATCTTCGGCAAGGTCAATAATTCCTGTACCTGTAACAACAACTTCTCCCAATTCTTGAGCATCAGGTAACAATGAAATAGTACCTATACTCCCAAGGCTTGTAAATTTAAAATTTGTGTTAACATAACCGATATAGGAAACGACCAAAGTTCCTGAATTTTCAGATACATCAATAGTAAAGTTTCCATCAAAATCTGAAGAGGTGCCATTCGTCGTTCCTTTAACAACTACGCTTGCTCCTGGAAGAGGCCCTCCTAAATCACCATCTACGACAGTACCTGTAATTGTTACTTGTGAAAATGCAATAGCAGTCATTAAAAATGCTGCTAAGGCCATGTACATTTTTTTCATTTTTTCAGTGTTTAATTGGGTTTAATATTGGGCGCAAAAATCAATTATTTTTATTGCCTAAACATTAAGCCATAGTTAAATTTTGCGATACTAAATTTAACATAATATTTAGATAATAAACACTGATAAATAAGAAGTTATCAACCTGTATTAAGAAATAAAAAATATGCAGTTTATTTCTTAAAATTTTGCAAAAGACTCAAGGTAGAAGAGTCATGATCGGATATTTCTGAACTTTCAATATCCTTTAGGATATTCGTAGCCAATTGCTTTCCAAGTTCTACACCCCACTGATCATAGCTAAAGATGTTCCAAACCACGCCTTGCACAAAAATCTTGTGTTCATAGGCCGCAATTAATGCCCCCAAATTCTTAGGAGTTAGCTTGTCAATCAAGAAAGTATTCGTTGGTTTGTTTCCCGTAAAGACCTTAAATGGGACTAATTTATCAATTTCAGTTTCAGAAAGGTTCTTGTCTTTCAAATCAATGAATACTTCGTCTTTGGTTTTGCCATTCATAAGTGCCTCAGTCTGGGCAAAGAAGTTGGCCATTAATTTATTATGGTGATCAGTATTACCATGTAAAGATTCTTTGAATCCAATGAAATCTACAGGAATTAATTTCGTACCCTGATGGATTAATTGAAAGAATGCATGTTGGGAATTAGTTCCTATATTACCCCAACTACCTGTTGCATTAGTACGAAATGTAACATTCATATCTACCCCACTATCGTCATCCATGTGACCGACAGTAATGTTTAACCAAGGTGTAAATAAAATTCCAGTAGTATCAACAACGGT
>CAZYQR010000342.1:0-3216 GCA_964649755.1 uncultured Maribacter sp.
CGGTAGATTTGACTCAAATTTTTTAACAAAAAGTTGTGCTTGCACAGTACATTAATAACAATTCATAGAAACAGCATCAAATGAACAAAGAAATTAATCTGCAATCGGCTGATAATATTAGGGCTTTGGCAGTAGCAATGGTTGAAAAAGCAAAGTCAGGCCACCCAGGAGGTCCAATGGGAGGAGCAGATTTTATGCATATCCTTTATTCGGAGTTTTTCAACTATGATCCTAGTGATATGACGTGGCCATTCAGGGACCGTTTTTTCATGGATGCCGGGCACTTATCTACGCTGATGTATGCGCAATACTATTTGTTGGGTAATTATGAAAAGGAAGATGTTGCCAATTTTAGACAATGGGGTTCAATTACGCCTGGTCATCCTGAGGTGGATGTTACGAGAGGCATTGAAAATACTTCAGGGCCTTTGGGTCAAGGCCATACCATGGGTATTGGAGCTGCTGTTGCTGCCAAGTTCTTACAAGCTCGTTTTGGCAAATGGATGAACCATAAGATTTACGGTTTTATATCCGATGGAGGTATTCAAGAAGAAATTTCCCAAGGGGCAGGTCGAATCGCAGGTCATTTAGGATTGAATAATTTTATAATGTTCTTTGATTCAAACGACGTGCAACTTTCTACCATGACTGATGAGGTTACAACTGAGGATACTGAGATGAAATATAAATCTTGGGGTTGGAAAGTAATCAATATTGATGGTCACAACCATGATGAGATTAGAAAAGCGTTGACCGAAGCAAATGCGGAAACTGAAAGACCTACGTTGATTATCGGTAAAACCATAATGGGTAAAGGTTGTGTAACCGCTGATGGCAGTATGTTCGAAGGGCATTGCGAGTTACACGGACAACCTATCGGGAATACTGGTGCTGATTATGAAAAAACGCTTATAAATTTAGGTACTGACCCAAACAATCCCTTTGAAATTTACCCCGAGGTAAAAGAGTTTTACAAAGGAATCTTAGCCAAAAAAGAGGCCGATGCAGCAATCAAAAAGACCGAAATCAATGTATGGAGAAAGGCAAATGAAGGTCTTGCAACTAAATTAAATCGTTTTCTTTCTGGTAACTTACCAGAGTTGAATTTTGAATCTGTTGAACATAAAGACGGCTTGGCCACTAGAGTGGCTTCCTCCAATGTATTAGGTTATTTGGCCGATCATGTTGAAAATATGATAGTTTCCTCAGCGGATTTATCCAACAGTGATAAGACGGATGGATTCTTGAAAAAATCATCGGCCTTAAGAAAAGGTGATTTTTCAGGTGGATTTTTACAAGCAGGCGTTGCAGAATTGACCATGGCTTCCATGGCAAATGGGATTGCCTTGCATGGTGGTGTTATACCCGTAGTGGCCACATTCTTTGTTTTTTCAGATTATATGAAACCAGCAATAAGATTAAGCTGTATTCAAGAACTGGCGGTTAAATTTGTTTGGTCCCATGATGCTTTCAGGGTAGGGGAAGACGGCCCAACGCACCAACCGGTTGAACAAGAAGCCCAAATTAGATTATTGGAAAAATTGAAGAACCACAGTGGTGATCAAAGTTTTGTAGCATTGCGCCCGGCAGATTCGACGGAGACCAGTGTAGCATGGAAAATGGCTATGGAAAACACAAAAACTCCTACAGGATTGATTCTTTCCAGACAAGGAGTTAAGGATGTACCTGCACAATCGGGCACAAGATATGCTTCAGCTTTAAATGCTGAAAAAGGAGGTTATTTGGTAAAAGAAACTGCTAATCCTGATGTGGTATTAGTAGCCAATGGTTCAGAGGTTTCAACTTTACTGGAAGCTGCAACTATTTTAGAAGAGAAAGAAGGATTAAAGATTAGTGTTGCTTCAATTCCTTCTGAAGGGATTTTTAGACAGCAATCAAAAAGCTATCAATCAAGTATCATCCCTTCTGATAAGCCGGTTTTCGGTCTTACCGCAGGCTTGCCAATAAATTTGGAGTTATTAGTGGGATCGAATGGAAAAGTCTTTGGGCTAGATCATTTTGGTTATTCAGCACCTGCCAAGGTATTGGATGATAAATTCGGTTTTACAGGAGAAAAAGTAAGTAATGAGGTTTTGAGTTTCCTCAAAGGGAAATAATCCATCTTATTATCGTTTTAAAGGGATTTGTCCATATTGGATGAATCCCTTTTTTTGTCCCTAAATAGACCTTCTTTGTGATATTGGCAGAGATAATCAAATGACATTTTGATATTTTAAAGTATATTCAAGCAGGAAAAATAAAAAGCTAATGGCTTAACTAAACAAAATCCTGTTTTATAATATGGATACATTCATTGACTTTTTTGCCAATCTGACAAGTCTTCAAAAACTGATTTGGATTGTAGGTATGATGACTATTTTTTGGTTCCTTGAAGGTGCTTACCCATTGCGAAAATTCGATTATAAAAAATGGGAACATGCCAAGCCCAACCTTGTTTTGTTGGCAACAACGATTATAATAAATGTTCTTTTTGGACTGGCCACTGTTGGTGTATTCAATTGGCTTGACGAAAGCAATTTCGGCTTGTTGAATATGGTCGAGTTACCAGTATGGGTCGAGCTGATATTGGCAGTAATGCTATTGGATTTTTTAGCGCAGTACGTAGTTCATTATATGTTGCATAAAGTTAAGTTCATGTGGCGCTTTCACATGGTACACCATAGTGATACCAACGTAGATGTAACCTCAGGCACAAGGCACCATCCCATAGATTTTATGATGAGGGAAACATTCGCCTTGTTGGCAATTATTATTGCTGGTTTGCCGTTGGCCTATTATGTTTTGTATCGCATTTTGACAATTCTCTTTACTTATTTTTCCCATGCCAATATGAAATTACCGCTTAAGTTGGATAAAGCGATAAGTCTGGTTTTCATTTCACCAAATACACATAAGTTCCATCATCATTATAAAGTGCCATGGACGGATACTAATTATGGCAATATCTTTTCAATTTGGGATCGGATCTTTGGAACTTTTATTTATCACAATCCTTATGATATTGTATATGGTTTAGATGTTTTGGATGAAGAAAAATCAAATGACATCATATACCAATTGAAGGTACCTTTCACGTACACTGGAAAGAACCAATAACAATATTCGGGATTTATATTAAAATGTAACAAAAAAGGGTTCTAACATGCTCATTTTTTGGCATTTTATGATTAAATTCACAGATACTTTTTAAAATTA
>CAZYQR010000343.1:0-3156 GCA_964649755.1 uncultured Maribacter sp.
ATAGGCATATGCAGAATCGTCTTTTGAAAATAACTTACCAATTCTTGGGAGTATGTTTTTGGTATAAAAATGATACCCTTGTTTGAAAGGCGTTTTTGTTGGCACCGATGTTTCTAAAACAACAAAAGTACCTTTCGGCTTCAATACCCTATGAATCTCAAACAACCCTTTTTCAAGGGTTTCAAAATTACGAACACCAAAGGCTACAGTTACGGCATCGAATGTATTGTCTTCAAAAGGTAAATTTTCACTGTCACCTTCGATCATCTCAATGGTTTTCTCCATATGCTTATCAAGTACCTTCTTCTTTCCCACTTTCAACATACCTGGAGAAATATCCAAACCTATAATTTTCATAGCTCCTGTTTGCACAAGATTTATGGCTAAATCCCCAGTTCCTGTTGCGATATCCAATAGAATTTCTGGCTTTTTATTTTTTAAAATGGCCACTACCCGCTTTCTCCATTTTATATCAATACCGAATGATATGACTCGGTTTAAGCCATCATAATTTTCTGATATCGTATCGAACATTTGTGTTACCTGTTCTTTTTTTCCTAAATCGGAATCCTGATAGGGCGTTACTTTTTTGCTCATTAAAAAAATTTCGTCAAAGATACAATTTAGCGGTCAGCTATTTCTTTAATTGGACTTTAAACCATATTGGCTCTTGGTTTTTAGCTTGTTAAATTAAAGATGAACCCAAATAAAATGTGTAATTTTGTGCTGCGTTAGGCGCGAATTTTCCATTAAATGAGTTGTAAAATAGGCATATCGCCTCAAAAGACACTTCTTTCTCAAAGTCAATTAAGCCATAGTTACCATAACTGTGAAATCAACATTTATAATCAATGAAAATTATTATTGCCGGAGCTGGTGAAGTAGGCTTTCACTTGGCAAAATTACTCTCTTACGAATCTCAGAATATAACTTTGATAGATACTGACAAAGAGAGCTTGGTTTACGCTGACAACCATTTAGATATTAGGGTTTTAAGAGGTGATGCCACATCAATATCACTATTAAAGGATGCAAAGGTTCATGAGACTGATCTTGTTATTGGCGTAACTTCCTCTGAGACAACGAATATTACCTTTTGTATGTTGGCGAAACAACTGGGGTGTAAGCGTACTATTGCAAGAATCTCAAATACCGAGTTTATCCATAATAAGGATGTCATACGTTTTTCAGAATTGGGAATCGATGAATTGATATCACCAGAGCAGCTAGCCGCAGAGGAAATTCAATTACTTTTGAACAAGTCTGCCTTTAACGACACCTACGAGTTTGAGGGCGGTAAATTGATTATGGTAGGTGTCTCGTTACCAAAAAAAGCACCCTTTGTGGGAAAAATGGTTAAAGAAGCCGCCCAAATATTCCCAGAGCTTCATTTTATGCCAATTGCCTTACAAAGATTGGGAACTCATTTTACTGTTATTCCTCGTGGGGATACAATATTCAAGGAAGGAGATCAAGTATATTTCATAACAACCCCAGAAGGGGTTGATGAATTATACAAGTTGACCGATAAAAAGAAAGAGGATATCAGGAACGTGATGATTCTTGGCGGTAGTAAAGTAGGTTTTAAGACGGCACGAGACCTATGCGCCAAGAAGTTCAATGTTAAACTTATTGAAAAAAACAAAGAGAAAGCTTTTGATTTGGCCGATGACCTTCCAAACGCTTTAGTAATCAATGGTGATGGCAGAAATGTTGAATTGTTGGAAGAAGAAAGCTTGGATTCAATGGATGCATTCATCGCTGTTACTGGAAATTCTGAAACCAATATCATGTCTTGTTTGGTGGCAAAGTCAAAAAACATTAAAAAGACCATCGCACTGGTTGAGAATATGGACTATTTTCAACTTTCCCACTCTATAGGCATAGATACACTCATCAATAAAAAGCTATTGGCTGCGAACAATATTTTTAGGCACATACGAAAAGGAAAGGTTGTTGCCCTAATGCGGCTAAACAATATCAACGCCGAAATTCTTGAATTCGAGGTTAAACCAACATCTAAGGTGACAGGTAAAATCATCCGTGAAATCGATTTTCCTAGAACTGCTACTATTGGTGGGGTGGTTAGGGATGGCAAAGGAATTATTGCACTAGGTGGTTTTGAAATACAAGCTGGGGATAGGGTAGTGGTATGCTGCTTGCCCAAGGCCATTCCAAAAATAGAACGCTTATTCTTGTAATATGGCATTGAATTCCAAAATTATATTCCATTTAATGGGGCTGCTTTTGCTCTTTAATGGACTTTTTATGCTCATTGCTGCAGTAGTTAGTGGTGTATATGATGATGGAGCGACATTGGATATTGCATTGGCTTCGATTACAACAATGTTCATTGGGGTAACCTCAATGTACTTTACTAGAAACCATAAAAAAGAAGTACAGCGTAAAGAGGGGTATATTATTGTTACTTTTGGATGGATTGTGATGTCCTTATCTGGGATGTTGCCCTATTTGTTTTCAGGGGCAATTCCTAGCGTTACCAATGCTTTTTTCGAGACTATTTCAGGCTATACAACTACAGGGGCAACAATTTTAGATGATATTGAAGTTTTGCCTCAGGGTATTTTGCTTTGGAGAAGTTTAACGCATTGGATTGGCGGAATGGGAATCATTGTTTTGGCTATTGCGATACTACCACTTTTAGGGATTGGTGGCATGCAGCTATTCGCGGCTGAAGCCCCTGGACCAAGCGGGGACAAATTACACCCAAGGATTACTGATACTGCAAAACGTCTATGGTTGATTTATGTAGGATATACTGCTGCTGAAACATTATTATTGAAGTTAGCTGGCATGTCATTTTTCGATGCAATAAACCATTCGCTTGCGACTTTATCGACCGGTGGCTTTTCTACAAAAAATGCGAGTCTGGCATTTTGGAACGATCAACCTTTGATACAGTATATAGTAATATTTTTCATGTTCTTGGCAGGGAGTAACTTTGTATTGAGTTATTTTGCCTTCAAGGGTAAGGTACAAAGGGTTTTAAGAGATGAAGAGTTTAAGTTTTATGCTCTATTTATCGCCGTATTTACCATTATAGTTGGCTTAGTGGTATATTTTGAGGCCAATGTGCTAGGTACAGAATATCATCCCATGGTAAACGGCGCGGCCGAGAGTTCATTTAGACATGCG
>CAZYQR010000344.1:0-3155 GCA_964649755.1 uncultured Maribacter sp.
ACATCTGCTTAAAAACTAGCCACTGAATAGTTCCTAAACTTGAATAAATCTTAAAATTTGAATTAGGGTATCGAATTTATGGGAATACCTTAATAAAAATCGCTCATTACAAATATAATTTCAATAGTGTTCAGCATCAATTAATGAATTTACCATTAGCTTTTTAAGTCTAACTTTTTGGCAAAATAATCACAGAAATCTTTCATTGTAGCCGTCATTTTTTCATCTTGTGTAGCCTTCATAAAGGTATCTGATAATGAAACCAATGTCTGATGGAAAAAAATTTTCATTTCATCTACGGGCATATCCTTGGTCCATAAATCAATTTTAAGTGATTCTTGATTTTTACTATCCCAAACAGAAAGTAACATGGCCTTGGCCTTTTCATTGTTGATGCCACCATCCTCAGCGGACCAGGTTAGTTTTTCCGGAACCCGGTTTTCATCTAACTCCACCTTTAGTGTAATTTCCGATGTATGTAGCTTATCCATTTATTTGTTTGGTTTGTAGTTAGATTTTTTGAATATATCTTCGGCGGATAAATTCAATAACTGTTGTAAGGTAACTTCATTTTTGTTCATAAAGGAACGGACAATCTGCCAGCCTAGATAGCGGCCCAATTGACCAGGGGATTCATTATCCAATTCCAATCCGAATTTAGAAAAAGGGGCGGGGTCTAAAAACCGTTGGGATAACTTAATATCTGTGCTATATAATAATTCATTTTCGATAAAATGTCTCCACATAGGTTCTTCATTCGCTTCTGCCCAAACCAATTGATCCAAAGAATAAGTGATTTTTTGCTCGTCAGTATGAAATGACATTAATTTATCTTTGAGAAACAAGATTTTTCCATAGTAAATAATCTGTGCCAAAAAGGTTCGCTCCATGGGTCTTGATACTACTTTATTGGCAAAGGCAGTTGCGATATTGCTCACTATAAAATCCCTATTCATGTCTTGCGCAATGTAATTTTGAAGACCACTATAATATTTATGCTCTGGACCCAAATAATTATCCAACCCAATCAGTAATAAACTGTCTGCCAAAATTATACGGTTATTATAGTCAACATCATTGGTTACCGCAATAATTCTAGGAGCCTGATATTTAGGGAAATAATATTTTATATACTTGAAAAGTAATTCAATATCGGCTGTTTCTTTTTCAAAGTCAGCAAATTCATTCTTGACTTCTTGCCTTAATTCAATTTGAAGGGAGTCTTGAAGTTTAGCAATCCATACACTATCTGGAGCCGGGAATAAATAAGGGTACTCTTTTCTAAGGTTAGGAATATCTGCAGTTGTTGCACTGGCAAACTCGTTATCGAATCTTGACACTCTCAAATCCAAAGCAATTTTATTCACCTCTTCAGCTATCTTGTCCTTTTTATCACAACCTATAAAGACAAAAGCAAATATCACCAATAAATAAAACGTCTTCTTCATATAAAGTAATTTACCTTAAATTTTAATCTTAAGCCACAAGGCTTTATTTTTATCGGGCAAAGTTAATTGTTTTAACCATATAAATTCTCCCATGAAAACCGAAAAAGTGATTGACCATATTGTTAATTGGTTAAAGGATTATGCAGATAACGCTGGTATCAAAGGATTTGTTATCGGAATCTCGGGTGGAATTGATTCTGCAGTCACCTCAACCCTATGCGCCAAAACAGGTCTAGATTTGCTTTGTTTGGAAATGCCTATACACCAATCTGAAAATCAGGAATCAAGGGCAGAAAATCATATTGAATGGTTGATTAAAAATTTTGGCAAAGTAAACAGGCAAGCTGTTAACCTAACGCCCGTTTTTGACAGTTTAATTGCAGCTTTGCCAGCCGTTGATAACGAAGAAGAGCGGTTTATGTCCCTTGCCAATACAAGAGCGAGATTAAGAATGACCACCATATATTATTTTGCAGCACTCAATGGATATTTAGTAGCTGGTACTGGGAATAAAGTTGAAGATTTCGGGGTAGGATTTTACACAAAATATGGCGATGGTGGTGTAGATTTGAGTCCAATAGCGGACCTTCTGAAATCTGAAGTATATGAAATAGCGAAAGCTCTTGGAATCAACGAAGAAATCGTGGTTGCCGCACCAACAGATGGGCTCTGGGGAGATGACCGGACTGATGAGGACCAAATTGGCGCATCTTACCCTGAATTGGAATGGGCAATGTTAATGAATGACCAAGGAAAATCTGTTAAAGATTTTTTTGGTCGGGATAAACAAGTTTTCACTATCTTTAAAAAATTAAATTCAGTGAACCAACATAAGATGATACCAATACCTATTTGTGAAATACCTGAAGCGTTGAAATAACCACTCAACTAGTAATCAGGCATCTAAAACGAATATAATATTGAAAAAGGTTAAATTAGCTGAACTTTACCAACCAAATTAGATAATTTAATCTTACATTGTATGTCAGTCTTTTCTTGACATGTTCAAGGATAACTTATCTAGAAAATTTAACAAAATGATTAAAGTGTTAATTGCGGACAACCATCCTATCGTTAGAATGGGAGTTAAAGAAGTATTGAACAATGCGAGTGGATTTGAAGTTGTAGGAGATGTTTCAACTACTGCCGAGCTTTTTAAAAAGCTGGAGGCGACTTCTCCTGATGTGGTAATGTTAGAAATGGACATTCCCGAGATCAATGGTATCGCCACTTTAAGGAGGATGAAAAAGGAATATCCTGATGTGAAGGTGTTAATGTACAGTGGACAATCTGAAGATGTCTATGCGCTCAGTACCATTAGGGCTGGTGCGTTTGGTTACCTTTCAAAAGCATCGGAAATTGACTATATCATTTCTGCGGTGAAGAAGGTGAGTGAAGGAAACATGTTCATTACAAATGAACTTGCACAACGATTGGCTTTTGATGAAAGTACCCAAAAACCTCGTAGATTCTTTAGAAAATTATCTACCAGAGAAGTTGAGGTCCTAAAATTATTGGCCAGCGGAAAACGTAACAAAGATGTTGCCATAGGCCTTAACCTAAATGAGAAAACGGTTAGCACCTATAAGGCGCGTTTAATGAAAAAGTTAAACGTTGACAACATGGTAGATTTATTACAACAAGCCAAAGCTTTAGAATTGTATTAAACCAAAAAGTTTGAGTGTTTAATAAAACCCTGGCCAAAAG
>CAZYQR010000345.1:0-3125 GCA_964649755.1 uncultured Maribacter sp.
GATTTCTATGAATCTGGCAAGCCAAAATCGGAAGGTTGGTTAGTAGATGGAAAGAAAACTGGATATTGGAAATTCTATCATGAGAATGGCAAAACTTCAGAACAGGGGCACTATAAATACAATAGAAGGGAAAAGTATTGGTATTTTTACAGCCCGGACAGAATTCGAATCAAAGAAGGCAATTATTTAGATGGGGAAATGACCAGTTGGTGGTTATTTTATGACACCAAAGGAAGAATTAACCATAAATGCCAGCTCAACAACGGCAAAAAGAACGGGTACTGTCTCAAATATGAAAACGAAGAACTGGTCTCTGCTGAAAAATTTCAAAATGGAAACAAAATCAAGGAATGGTTCAGTTTTGTTGATTTTCAGCGAGAAAACAAACTATCCGATTTAAAATAATGACAGATATAAAGGTTATTATCCCTGCTTATAATGAAGCAGATTCCATTGCCCAAGTAATTCATGAAATTCCAGAATCGGTTTCCGAGGTAATTGTTGTCAATAATAATTCTTCCGATGAAACAGCCAAAACTGCTGAAAATGCTGGTGCTACCGTGCTATCAGAGAACAAAATGGGGTATGGGCATGCATGTCTTTGCGGAATGCAATATGTAGCCCAACAGTCCAAAACACCGGATATTATCGTATTTATTGATGGGGACTATTCTGACTATCCTGAGGATTTGACGAAAGTTGTACAACCCATTATCGACCAAGATATTGATTTTGTGATTGGGGCCCGGGTAAAAGAGAAGAGAGAACAAGGAAGTATGACACCCCAACAAATTTTCGGTAATTGGTTGGCCACTTTTTTGATGAGATTGTTTTTTGGGGCATCATTTACCGACTTAGGGCCCTTTAGAGCTATAAAATACGATAAGTTGTTAACACTGGAAATGGAAGATAAAACCTATGGCTGGACAGTGGAAATGCAGCTAAAGGCATTAAAAAAGAAACTGACATATACCGAAGTACCAGTACGTTACAAAAAAAGAATTGGCATATCAAAAGTGTCAGGTACGGTAAAAGGCAGTATATTTGCGGGCATTAAAATTCTTGGTTGGATTTTTAAATACAGTATCAAATAATATGGGACTTACAATTTCTTATTTAATCATTGCCATTTACAGTATAGCACTGTTATTGATATTCTTTTATAGTCTGGCACAATTGAACCTTTTGGTCAATTATTTGGGCAATAAAAGACAAAACCAAAGCGCACCCAAATTCAATCTTTTAGATCCAAAGGAAATTCCCTATGTAACCATTCAGCTTCCAGTTTACAACGAAGAATATGTAATGGAGCGATTGTTAGCGAATATCGCCAAAATAGAGTACCCTAAAAGCAAATTGGAAATTCAAGTATTGGATGACTCCACTGATGATACCGTAGTAGATACAGCGCAAAAGATTAAAGTCTTACAAGAAAGCGGATTGGATATTCAACATATTCGCCGAGAAAACCGTCAAGGTTTTAAAGCAGGTGCCTTAAAAGAAGGATTAATAACCGCTAAAGGCGACTTCATTGCCATATTCGATGCAGATTTTTTACCTGACCCAGATTGGTTGAAAAAAACCGTTATCTATTTCAAAGATGAGGAAATTGGTGTTGTTCAGACCCGTTGGGGCCATATCAATAGAGATTATTCTACATTGACCAAAATACAGGCTTTTGCTTTGGACGCCCATTTTACATTGGAACAAGTAGGTAGAAACGCAAAAGGGCATTTCATTAATTTCAACGGTACTGCAGGTATTTGGCGTAAAGAATGTATTCTCGATGCCGGAAACTGGGAAGGTGATACTTTGACCGAAGATTTGGATTTAAGCTATAGGGCTCAATTAAAGAATTGGAAATTCAAATATTTAGAGGATGTTGAAACACCTGCTGAATTACCAGTTGTGATCAGTGCCGCACGTTCACAACAATTCCGTTGGAACAAAGGTGGTGCGGAGAACTTTAGAAAAACAGTTCTCAGTGTGGTTTCAGCGAAAAACATTTCATTCAAAACTAAGTTTCATGGGGTTATGCATTTATTGAACAGCTCCATGTTTTTATGTGTTTTCATTGTTTCGGTATTAAGTATCCCAACAATGTACATCAAGGAAATATATCCCCAGTTCGATTGGGTTTTCAGTGTACTTAGCTTCTTTGTCTTAAGTACCATTATTCTCTTTATTTGCTATTGGTTCACGTATAAGAGTATACAAGGAAGTGGCTTTGACAATTTTGTGGACTATATCAAAATCTTCTTTACCTTTTTCTCTGTCGCCTTAGGATTTTCTTTGCACAATTCAATTGCTGTTTTGGAAGGTCATATGGGAAAAAGAAGTGAGTTTGTGAGAACACCAAAGTTCAACCTAAATAATATTACTGATAGTTGGAAAGGCAATAAATACTTGGCTAAAAAATTGTCTCCGAACATGATTCTGGAATTTGCCCTTATGGTCTATTTCCTGTTCGGAATGTACAGCGCAGTACCTTTAAACGATTTTGGTCTGTTCCCATTCCACTTTATGCTATTCACCGGTTTCGGTTTTGTTTTCTTTAAGTCACTTACTGCAAGAGCATAATCGATTCATTTGATTCTTTAATATACAATAAGCGGTACAGCTTTTTTATTGGACTTTTTTTCGGTTATTTGTAATAATCCTATTCACAAATAATAATGCTCAATCAGATTATAACATATTGGAAACTGCATAAGATTCCAATAGTTCTGGCCATATTGAGCATTGGTTTCTATTACACATTTTCCTACCATCTTGATCGTGCGGATTTCATTAAATTGATAACTCTTTTTGGAGCTCTATTTTTCCTTTGTTTTAAGTTAATTCAATTTGAAAAATGGAACTTCAAATTTTTGTTGTTTGTAGGCATTCTATTCCGTTTGGTATTCTTGTTTACTGAACCCAACCTTTCCCAAGATTATTACCGCTTTATATGGGATGGTGAACTGGTCCTTAATTTTATCAATCCGTATTTACATTTGCCAAATACGATAATCGAACAACAGGATTTGATTATCTCCAATGCACATGAGCTGCACCAAGGCATGGGAGAATTGAGCGCGCGACATTTTAGTAACTACCCGCCATTAAATCAATTCATATTCGCT
>CAZYQR010000346.1:0-3122 GCA_964649755.1 uncultured Maribacter sp.
CAATGACTTTATCACGCATTGCCTTAAAATGTTCGGGCCGAATGATGTCTTTATTCCCAGTGGTCGTAATTACAATATCGGCATTGCCTACAACAGTTTCCAATTGTTTTACTTCAAAACCATCCATACATGCTTGTAAGGCACAAATTGGGTCGATTTCAGTAACCGTGACAATAGAACCAGCACCTTTAAATGAGGCAGCAGTACCTTTACCAACATCGCCGTAACCAGCAACGACCACTCGCTTACCGGCCAACATGGTGTCAGTAGCCCTACGAATAGCATCAACGGCACTCTCTCGACATCCGTATTTATTGTCAAATTTTGATTTAGTAACTGAATCATTCACATTAATAACCGGCATTGGTAAGGTGCCGTTTTTCACTCTTTCATACAAACGGTGAACACCTGTTGTGGTCTCTTCAGAAATTCCTTTTATCCCAGCAGAAAGTTCGGGATACTGATCCAAAACCATATTGGTAAGGTCACCACCATCATCCAATATCATATTCAAGGGTTGACGATCTTCTCCAAAGAACAAGGTCTGCTCTATACACCAATCAAATTCTTCTTCGTTCATGCCTTTCCAAGCATAAACAGGAATGCCTGCGGCTGCAATAGCAGCAGCGGCATGGTCTTGGGTAGAGAATATATTACAGGAACTCCAGGTAACATCAGCACCAAGAGCCACTAAAGTTTCAATCAAAACAGCCGTTTGTATGGTCATATGCAAACAGCCTGCTATTCGTGTCCCTTTAAGTGGTTGTTCATTTTTATATTCTTCACGGAGTGACATTAGTCCTGGCATTTCTGCTTCGGCCAATTCAATCTCTTTTCTTCCCCAATCTGCTAGAGAAATATCTTTTACCTTATAAGGTACATATGATACAGTTTTGGTAGACATATCCTTTTTTCTTTTTACTTTCGTTATTGACTATTGCTCTTCTTTTTAAAGAAGTTTCAAAGTTAAGAATATTCTAAAAAACACCATGCCACTTTACGATAAAATACGAGAAAACCCGACAAATACGATTTATATTTGGAAGATTGAAGAGTCTGAAAATGACCTTGCCCAGGGAATAACGCTGACAACTCATTGTCAAAACCGATTAGATGGCATGAAGTCAGAAATGCACCGCAGGGGATTTTTAAGTATTCGGCATTTAATGGCCGAGGCCGGTTATGAAGATAAGGATTTGTTCTACGACTTGGCGGGCAAACCCCATCTGCATGACGGAAAATATATTAGTATTACACATTCGCATCAATTTACGGGGATAATAATTAGTGATAAGGACGAGGTGGGCATTGATATTGAAATGCAACGGAAAATAATTACTCGAATTGCCCATAAGTTTACTCCTACTGAAGCATATGCCCACATTACGGATATTAATGATTTGGTGCGTAAATACACTATAGTCTGGGGTTGCAAAGAATCTTTATATAAGATTTATGCTACTATTGGGCTTAGCTTTTTAAATCATATTTATATAAAAGATTTTGAGTTTTCTGATATAAAAATTGAAGGACAGATAAATTATGAAGGCGATACTTCTTATTATAAAATGAAGTATTTGGAATTTGAAGAATTTACCTGTGTTTACGCTATTAAAAATTAATACTCTAATATACAATAAGGATGGAAATTTCGGTTGAGCTTACTTTTTCTCCACTACAAGATGATTTTGAACTGCATATCATCAACTTTATCAAAAAATTAAGGGCATCGGGCCTTACTGTTTTAGAAAATCCATTAAGCAGCCAAGTTTATGGGAATTATGATGAGGTAATGCAAGTTTTGAACTCCGAAATCAAAGAAGCGTTTGAACTTATGGATAAAGGCTTATTGTATATGAAAATTGTCAAAACCGACCGAAGCGATTATGAGCCACATTTTTGAGTTTTTGTTTGGTCAATATGCCGAATATGAAGCGTATCACATAGTCCTTGAGATTGTTGCGGTAATTTTTGGACTATTATCTGTTTGGTTTTCCAAACAGAATAATATCCTGGTCTATCCCACAGGGATGATCAGCACTTTTATTTATGTTTATCTTCTTTTTCAATGGGGGCTTATTGGGGATATGATGATAAACGGGTATTACTTCATCATGAGTGTTTATGGATGGTATGTCTGGACCCGAAAAGTAGACGCCACTCATTTTACGCCAATTACAAGAACAACAAAGAAAGAGCACAGGATATCTATAATAATATTCATTGCCACTTTGATATTTGTTTATATAGTTTACCAAGCCTTTGATAAATGGACCAGCTGGACAGCCTATGTAGACACCATTACAACGGCCGTGTTCTTTGTGGGCATGTGGCTCATGGCAAAACGAAAGATTGAAAACTGGATTTATTGGATCGTGGGTGATATAATTTCAGTTCCTCTATATTTTTATAAAGGATTTACGTTTACAAGTCTTCAGTATCTTATATTTACAGTCATCGCCGTATATGGTTATCTTGCATGGAAGAAAAATTTAAGCAGCAGCCCACAGACATTGTTAAAGTAGTAATGTTCGGGCCCGAATCTACCGGAAAAACCACGCTGTCAGAGCAATTAGCAAGACACTATAATACGGTTTGGGTCCCTGAATATGCCAGGGAATATCTTCAGGATAAATGGAATAACGAACGAAAAACCTGTGAGCCCAAAGATTTATTGCCGATTGCCGAGGGGCAATTGCGTTTGGAAAATGACTTGGCGAATAAAGCTACTGATTTACTTATTTGCGATACCGATCTATTGGAAACAAAAGTATATTCCGAGGCTTATTATCTTGGTTATTGTGACCCTTTATTGGAAAAACATGCCTTGGAAAATGAGTATAATCTCTATTTCTTGACTTATATTGATATACCTTGGGAGGCAGATGATCTGCGCGATAAACCTAACGAGCGCGAAAGTATGTTTTTATATTTTAAGGACACGCTGGTGAAATATAATAGGAATTTTGTTATCTTAAAAGGGGATAAAAAAACACGTTTAAAAAAAGCAGTAGAACACATAGATAACCTATTGAAAAAATGATTCAACTAACCGAAAACGATTTAAAACAAATAGCCGCAAAAGGTATTGCAAAAGCGCATTCAGGTGATTTTTTTCTTGT
>CAZYQR010000347.1:0-3069 GCA_964649755.1 uncultured Maribacter sp.
CTTCTAAAAGAATCGATTTTATTGATTGGTTTGTCATATAATTATTATTTAAGTTTCAACTTGACCTCAATATATGATCAAAAAGATCAGTTGAGCTTTATGTATCAAATGTCACGTCCTAAAATACGGCTACAGGTTACTATTAAAATTAAGCGGCATTTTGGTTTATAACTGATTTTTATATTATGTTTTTACCTTCGTTTAAGCACTAAAACCCCTATTTTTCATATAGGTTGTCAGCGGAAGTGCTTTATTTGTCACTATTGTTTCAATTTTTTAATCATATCTTCTGCGTTGCCATTAGTTGGGTCTAAATGTAAACTTTTTTCATAATTCTTTATTGCTGATATCTTGTCGCCTTTATTCATATAGGCTTCACCTAAACTATCAAAAGCATTAAATGAATTTGGGTAAGCAATAGTATTCATTGTAAAAATGCTAATTGCTTCATCATATTTGTTTTGTGATAAAAGTTCGTAACTTTTTGTATTTAAAATATTTTCTAAAATATCTGTTTTAGATGGTTTGCCTTTGTATTCTAATCTTGCTTTTTCAATCCCTTTGCCCAAAACAGTTTCAATTATTTCCTGTGAAAATTTTTGATTGGTTTCGTTGTCAGCGATGGGGATAATTGGCTTATAGTTTTTTTCAAAAATAATTTTTGCAACTTCAAAGTTAAGTTGGTCTAAATCTCGGTTTGATTTATTTGACATCATAATTAAAGTCGTCTTTTCATCAATAAACCTCATAAAGTCTGCATAGAAAATATTATTCGTTCCATTATGCCAAACACGAAAAGTATTTCTGTCTGTTTGTGAAACATCCCAACCATAGGCATAATAAGCCTTCTCATTTTCGTTAGCTCTAATTTTGGGATGATATAATTTTTCCTTCGCTTCTTTTGATAAAATATTATTTGTCATCAAAGCTTTATGCCATTTGAACAAATCTTCTGTTGTTGAAAGTATTCCGCCATTTCCTTTTAAGTGAAGGTAAGGTTCCTTTCCATTCCAAATTTTACTGGTGGGTTTTCCCCAAACCATATTGTTCTTTCCGTAACCAATAGCAATTAAAACAGTATTAAAATTTGGTCGACTATAACCTGTTGTTTTCATTCCAGCCGGTTCCCATAGGTTTTTGAAAAGGTATTGCTCATAATTTTGGTCAGATACCTTTTCAATAATTAGAGCAAGTAAACTGTAGCCAATGTTTGAATATGAAAAATCAGTTCCTGTTTTAAACCTCAATGGGGCTTTCACTACTGTTTCTAAAAAATCAGCCTCGTTTATAGCCTCGTAATCATCACCTATGCCACTTGGTAGTCCTGATTGGTGTCGTAATAAATCGTGAATGGTTATGGCTGATTTATCGATAGAAATATTTTGAAAGTATTTTGTAATCGTGTCAGAAGTAGATAATTTTCCTTGCATTTCTAATTTTAGAATTGCTGATGCAGTAAATTGTTTTGTCAAAGAACCAATGTCAAAAATTGTATTTGTTGTATTTTTTTCTTTAAGTTCTAAATTTCTAAATCCATATCCTTTTGAAATGATTTTTTTGCCATCAAGTTCTACAAGTACTGTTCCTGAAAAACCAACTTTTTCAAGTTCTGTCAAATACGTTTCAATTCTTTTGTTTTTTTGTTGTGAAAATGAAATTGTGTAAGAAAACAAAGTCATTATTATCGCAATTGATATTTTTTTCATTTTCTATCTGTTAATGTTGATTTTGGTCGTGTCATTTTTGCATTACCGCTAACGGTTACCATTATTGTGTGGCGGTGTTATATTACTGTATTTTAGCTTTTAACGCATTCTTTAACTCTTCCACTAATTCTGGGTGTTTATCCGCTACATTTTTGGTTTCATTTTCTGCAGTTGTATGATCATACAATTCTGTAAAACCATCCTCATGAAGTGTCATCCGATGTGTTGCAGTTCTTATGGTCGAAACTTCATTTTTGTAAGCTATAGCAGGATGACCAGTGGTATTCGGATTTTCTAATATTTCCTTCAGCGAGACGCCTTGGGTGAATTTAGGTATCTCAACCCCGGTTAAATCACATAGCGTTGGAAAGATATCAAGTGTCTCCACGATGGCATCGGTTTTAGAGCCTTTACGGTTCATCCCGGGATAGTGAATTATCATTGGTGAATGTAACGACTCCTCGAACAAACTATGCTTTCCCCAAATGGCATGTTCGCCCAGATGCCAACCATGGTCACCCCAAAGCACAACAATGGTATTTTTATCAGCTCCTGTGCGTTTCAATTCTGCAAGAACTTTCCCTACTTGAGCATCGGCATAACTAACACAAGCTGCATAATGACGACGCACCTCATCAGCAAAAACCGTATCTGTATTCGCGTCTTTCCCCCAACGATTATATTGTTTAAATTCACCAGAACCATGCCATGTGGTTCTCCCTTCCGGTTTTTGAGGGTGCTCAATTGCAGGGAGTTTAACTCCGGCATAATTGTCATAATATGATTTTGGTGCTCCAAAAGGTAGGTGTGGTTTAATTATCCCTACGGCCAGGAAAAATGGTTTGTCGTTATCAGTCGTTAATTCATTTAGTTGTTTTAATGCCTCATTAGTAATTAAGCCATCGGGATAAATAGTATCATCTCCTTCTACAGTTTGAAAAACATCCATATCTCCACTTTTTACTCGAATTTCACCATGAGCCAATCCGTGCATCATTCCCCGCGGATGCTCCCATTCCGCGACTGGCATAAGATGTTTGTCCCACGCTTTGGGAATTTCAATTATAGTGCTATCATTCCAATCATTACCACCCCTTCCTCCAGGATGATGAGATACTTTTCCGACTGAAACTGTTGTATAACCGTGTGTCCTGAACCACTCTGGCATGCTCGGATCTATGGCTGCTCCTTGTGCTATTTTGTTTGCTCGTTGGAATAGTGCGTCGTTACGTATGGGCCCGTATTGCCCTGTTAATAAAGTGTAACGGGATGGCCCACAACTTGGTGCATTGACAAAATGTTTCCGAAAAGAGACTCCCATTTCTGCCAACTCGTCAATGTTTGGTGAGCTAATATAGTCTGC
>CAZYQR010000348.1:0-3065 GCA_964649755.1 uncultured Maribacter sp.
GACGATTGTTATTTGCCTTACTGGGAGGGATATTATTCGGCCTTGGGGCACAAATAGCAAGAGGTTGTACCAGTGGTGCAGCCCTAAGCGGAATGGCAGTTTTATCAACAGGTGGATTTATTACCATGCTCTCCATTTTCGGAACCGCATTCTTATTCGCCTACTTTTTTAGGAAAAATTGGATTTAAACAAATCAAAACAATAAAATTATGGGACCATTAATACCTAACGGCGTTTTATCTGGTGAGTGGAATATCGTAATTGCAGTGCTAATTGGTTTAGCATTCGGGTTTATATTGGAAGCCTCTGGATTTTCTTCTTCCAGAAAATTGGCAGGTGTTTTTTACGGCTATGATTTTGCGGTTTTAAAGGTGTTTTTTACGGCAGCCTTGGTATCAGTCATCGGATTGTATTATATGGATTATCTAGGTTGGATCAATATGTCAATGCTCTATGTTCATCCAACGTATGTTTGGGCAGCGATTATTGGTGGAGCCATTATGGGCATAGGGTTTGTAGCCGGCGGATTTTGCCCTGGCACAAGCATATGTGCCGTGGCAATAGGTAAATTAGATGCTTGGGTCTATGTTATTGGAATAATGATTGGTATTTTGATTTTTTCAGAAGCTTTTGGCACCTTTGAGAACCTTTATAATGAAACATATCTAGGGAATATTACACTTGTTGATAGCCTTGAATTACCCGCTAGTTGGTTAATTTTAGGGGTAACGGTTATAGCATTATTTGCTTTCTTCATTTCGGATGTCGTACGTAAACGTGTAAAAAAGGTATTTTATTAAACCAAAATCAAACAATCATGATCAACAGGAATCTTGCCAAAATCCTATCCAAAAGATATACCATTTTAGCTTCACTGCTATTCATTGCAGCATTAGGTTTGGTATTATTACCACCTTATGAAGAAAATGAAAGAGTAACGGCAGAAAATCTTTTGGCGAAAGTTGTTAATCCTGAACGTTATATCACATCGGATGTATTGGCCGATAAAATCATATCTAAGGATCCATCGATATTGCTTATCGATGTGAGGGAAGCGGCCCAGTATGATAAATATACCCTGCCCGGTGCCATCAACATACCTTTGGAAAGTATCTTAAATTCGGAGAATGAAGGATATTTAGATCAAAATCAATATGACATTGTACTGTTTTCAAATGAGAATTTCAATGCAGATCAGGCTTGGTTGCTATTGAATAGAATGGCCTATAAAAACCTACATGTCTTGAATGGGGGCATAAATGGATGGTACCATACTATATTAAACCCGCCAAAACCTCAAGAGAATATGCCAAGGGAGGCGTTTGAACTCTATAATTTCAGACAAGCTGCCGCCTTATATTTTGGTGTGGGTGTAAAAGCAAAAAAAGAGGATAAACAAAAAGTGGCTGCCAAGAGAGTCGTTCCAAAAATGAAAAAGAAAAAAAGAAAACCAGAAGGTGGTTGCTAAAAATATATTGATATGAAGGAATTAGAAAAAACAAAGCGAATATCAATTTCTACCGTATTATTTATACTGGTAATCGTTATAGGGTTCTTAACGTTTGAAAAGCCCACTAATGTTTACAAAAAAACAAATGTAGAGACTTTGAATGCGCTTAAAAATCAGGATTATTTAATGGCGTATTCCGATATTGATCAAGGAGCCTCCGTTTTGGTCGATATTCGCGACAAATTCGATTATTCCAAAAGCCATATAGACAATGCCATTAATATACCTACAGCGGATATATTGAATAAAAACAGTATTTCAATGTTCAACGAATTAAGGCATGCTGGCAAAACAGTTGCGCTTTATGGAAAAACCCCCAATGATGCCAATAGTGCCTGGATGTTGTTATATCAACTAGGTTATGACAACATTAAAATTTTAAATAGCTCCACTGATCTGGTCAATAATACCTTTCATGTAAAAAATTATGATTTGGAAAAACCAATTGCCGACTATTCCAAAGTGTTTACTTCTGTATTCAAGGATTCTTTGTCCAAGGAGAAAGTGAATACTCCTAAAAAGATAATCATAAACAAAAAGAAGAAAAAACGTAAGGTTGAGGGTGGCTGTTAACATATAATATATAGGGCACATCCTATTTTTATTGAATGCGACATTCACTAATTCAATTCCTTAATGGCATTCACTATATTTATAAAAAAGAATTATGTCCTATGTCAAAATGAATTCACAAGAACTTACATTAAGAAATAGAATAAGCCATTTTTATTCGGATATTTTTGAAAACAAACTCATAGATGAAATGGTGAAAGTTGGCCATTTTGATACTATAAAAAAGGGGGATCTTTTAATAGATATTGGCGATGACATGACTCACATTCCATTGATTTTAAATGGGGTAATTAAAATAATTAGGAAAGAAAACGATAAGGAATTAGTTCTGTACTATTTAGAATGTGGGGACACCTGTGCAATTTCATTTGCAAATTGTATCAACAAAAAACAAAGTATTTTTAAGGGAGTTGTTGAGGAAGATGTGGATATGGTCCTTTTACCTGTTGAAAAAATTGACAAATGGTTGGTAAAGTATAAGTCATGGCGTTATTTCATCATTGATAGTTATCACAATCGGCTTCTTGAAATGGTAGGATCTATAGATAGTTTGGCATTTTTAAAAATGAAGGCCCGGGTGCTTAATTATTTGATTGGAAAACTACATGCCACAACAATCACCACCCTTGATATTACCCATCAGGAAATAGCAAATGATCTTAACACTTCGAGGGTTGTGGTCACTAGATTATTAAAGGAATTGAATGAAGCGGGTGAAATATTATCCACTAGAAATAAGATTGAGATTTTAGATAAATCATCTAATTAACATTTTTACCTATTATTAGAATTATTCTTATACCTTGATAACATTACTGTTTTAGAAGAAAACAATGGTATTTTAAAACAAGAAGGTCAAGTAATCTTTATTAAAATGAACAAAACCATAGTATTGCATAGTAGACCAATAGGAAAGCCAAAGCTTTCAGATTTCAATCATTCTGAGGGTTGGTTTGACATCAATGCTACTCCTTGCATCGGT
>CAZYQR010000349.1:0-3056 GCA_964649755.1 uncultured Maribacter sp.
CCAAACTTATTGAAATAGAAAACGAAGAGGAAAAAACGCTTGCCCCCGATTTTTGGGATGACCCAAAAAAAGCTCAGGAGCATATGAAATTCATACAATCCAAAAAACATTGGGTTGATGACTTTAACGCCGCAAAAGCATTAGTTGGTGATTTAGAAGTTTTGATTGAATTTCTGAAAGAAGGTGAGGTTTCCGAGGCTGAGGTAAACAGCCATTACAACAAAGCGACCGACTTAATTGAGAAATTAGAGTTCAAGAATATGCTTTCCGAAGAAGGCGATGAACTCACTGCAGTATTACAGATTACTGCTGGCGCAGGTGGCACTGAAAGTTGCGATTGGGCTGCTATGCTTATGCGCATGTATATGATGTGGAGCGAAAAAAATGGTTACAAGGTAAAGGAACTCAACTATCAAGAAGGTGATGTGGCTGGCATAAAAACAGTCACTCTAGAGATTGATGGTGAATATGCTTTTGGATGGCTTAAAGGTGAAAATGGGGTGCATCGTTTGGTGCGTATTTCTCCATTTGACAGCAATGCAAAGAGGCATACCTCATTCGCCTCAGTCTATGTTTACCCCCTAGTGGATGACAGTATAGAGATTGATGTAAACCCTGCAGACATTGAGATAACTACTGCTAGATCAAGTGGTGCGGGCGGACAGAATGTGAATAAAGTAGAAACGAAAGTGCAATTAGTCCACAAGCCTTCGGGAATACAAATTTCATGTTCCGATTCACGTTCACAACACGACAATAGGGCTACTGCATTAAAGATGTTGAAATCTCAGCTATACGAGATTGAACTTCGCAAGAAAATGGAAGCAAGGAAGGAGATTGAATCCTCCAAGATGAAAATCGAATGGGGATCCCAGATTAGAAATTACGTGATGCACCCTTATAAATTGGTGAAAGATGTTAGAACAGCAGAAGAGACAGGGAATGTTGATGCTGTCATGGATGGTAATATTGATCAGTTCTTAAAAGCCTTTTTAATGATGATGGGGCAAAAACAGGAAGAATAAACCGCAAAGTTTTATATATGCACACAATTGATACAGTCATTTTTGACCTAGGTGGAGTGCTAATTGATTGGAATCCCAAATATGTGTATCGGGATGTTTTTGATGGTGACGAAGAAAAAGTAGATTGGTTCTTAAACAACATCTGTACTTCGGAATGGAATGTTGCCCATGATGCAGGAAGACCTCTTAAAGAAGGAACTGAACTATTGGTCAATCAATTTCCTGAATTTGAATCTTTGATAAGAATGTATTATGATCGTTGGCCAGATATGTTGGGAGGTCCTATCCCTGACTCAGTAGATATATTGCAGCAGCTAAAGCAAACGAATGCTTATAATTTATATGCATTGACCAATTGGAGTGCAGAAACATTCCCTGTTGCTTTGGATCGATTTGATTTTCTGGCCCATTTTGAAGGTATTGTCGTATCTGGAGCAGAAAAAACAAGAAAACCATTTCAAAAAATCTATGACATTACATTAACACGCTATAACATTACCCCTGAAAAGGCGGTGTTCATTGATGACAATTTTGATAATGTACAAGCCGCTGAAGAATTGGGAATCAATGGAATCCACTTTAAAAGTGCTGCGCAATTACGAAATGAATTGAGAGTTATGAACATTGCTATTTAATTAAAATCCATTAAGATGATAAAAATATACCATAATCCAAGATGTACTAAATCCCGTCAAGGTCTAGAAGCTTTAGAGAAATCAGGGGAACAATTTGAGATTATCAAATATTTGGAAAACATTCCAACCAAAGAGGAATTAAGAAAGGTATTGGGTTATTTGAATATTCCTGCAGAAAATCTTGTTCGTAAAAATGAGGCCATTTGGAAGGAAAACTATCGTGGTAAAAAATTAGGCGAAGAGGAAACTTTGGATGCCATGATTCAATATCCAAAGCTAATCGAGAGACCCATAGTTATTAAAGACAATAAGGCCGTGATTGGAAGACCAACAGAAAGGATATATGATCTTTTAAAAAAGAATTAGGGATTTCTTCCTTAAATTCTGTTCTATTATCACTAGCGTAAGAATCTTTAATTTTTGGCATCTTTCTTGTTATCCTAATGAAGACGAATAAACATTCTTTAACAAAGTTTTAACCCTCAAGGGTTAAACCTTCAACTATTTTTGAAATCTAATAAACTAGCAACATTATGAAAATCAATAAAGCATACTTGGTTGCCCTGTTCACTTTATTGTTAACAGGAGTAGAATTACAAGCACAATATGGCTATGGTGGCGGTGGCTATGGCAGTAGAGGCAGCGGTTATGGCCGTGGAAGAAGTGGAATACCGCAAGCTCAGGAAGTACAAAAAGAACCAGAAAATTTGACTGCTGAAGAAATTGTAGATAATGAAATGCCTGAGATAGCAGCAGCTCTGGAATTAAATGAATTTGAAACTGCTGTTTTAAGCAGCGTTCTTAAAAAATATGTTCAAGAGCGCATAGAGATGCAAATACTAAAATTGACTCCGGATAAAATGCGCGAAAAAATGGAGGAAATCACAGAGCGCCAAGAAGAAGAACTCAAAGCCGGATTACCAATGGAAAAGTACGAGGCTTTTGTTGAGCTTCAGAAAAACGGAGTAGCAAAGACGAACAAAGAGAAAAAGAAGAAAGAAAAAAAACAAAAGAAGAAGAATAAAAAGACGGATAAAGATTAAAAATGAAACAACTATTCTTGTTATTGATTGCATTCACTTCATTCATTTCAATAGCCCAAAGACCCCAAGGGCAAAGACAAGAACCAATAAATATAACAGGAATAGTGCTAGACCAGGATACTGGCCAGCCATTGGAATATGCAACATTGATTCTTCAAAGTTTGCGTAATCCTGATAGAGTTACTGGAGGTATTACAGATGCCTTAGGAAAATTCAGTGTACAGACCATGCCTGGCAGATATAATGTGCGTATTGAGTATATTTCTTATAAAACCTTTATAAAAGAAGAACAGACATTTAGAACCTCCACTGATTTAGGGACGATTACCCTTGGTGTTGATGTTGAACAGCTA
>CAZYQR010000350.1:0-3050 GCA_964649755.1 uncultured Maribacter sp.
AAAAGGAACTCCCCAATCAAATAAAATTGGCACGTACTACAAAACAAGTTAAAGGCAATGTTTTCTTTAGTGCAAAGAGCCTAATGAAAAAAAATCCAGATGTTGTTGAATACATCAAAAAGAAATATTACAAAACCAAAGCGCTCCCTCCTAGTTCCCCTCTTGCAAAAGTTTGGAAGAACGAAAACTATGAACTTAATTCATTGAAGAAAGAAAAAGGATTTATTCAATTGAAATTCAACAACATAGAAGAAAATAGATATGCGTTGGTTTATTCTTCAAGCAGGAAGAAAAAATCTGATTATCCAATTAAAAAATTACTTACAAAATTGCCTATTAATGAAAATCAAATAAATCTACCTTCTAATATTGTTGACAATAAAAAACAAATAGCACTGACGTTTATTACCAAATTTGGACAGGAAAGTGCTCCAATTTTAATTTATTTAAACCAAAAAAATGGTACAAAAAAATAAAGGGGCCTGGGTCTGGATTCCCGTACTCTATTTTACGCAAGGGCTACCATTTGTAATGGTGGTAACCGTTTCTGTAATCATGTACAAAAAATTAGGGATTAGTAATGCCGATATTGGCCTTTATACTAGTTGGTTGTATTTACCATGGGTAATTAAACCACTGTGGAGCCCTTATATTGATATGTTCAGTACAAAAAGAAATTGGTTGCTTGCCATGCAACTTCTTGCTTCGATTGCACTTTTAGGAATTGGGTTGGCCTTACCCACGAACATCTTTTTCGTGACTACTTTAGCCTGTTTCTGGATGGTCGGATTTGCTTCTGCCACCAATGATGTGGCCTCAGACGGTTATTATATGATTGGGCTAACGCAGGATAAGCAGGCGTTTTTTGTTGGATTCAGAAGTGTTTTTTACAAACTAGCCAACGTAACAGGGCAAGGGCTTTTGGTAATCCTCGCTGGGTTTCTGGAGAATTACTATGGAGATAATGCAAAGGCCTGGTCTATGACAATGATTGTTGCTGCATTGTTGATGTTGAGTTTAACAATAGCCAATTTCTTTGTGACTCCTAAATACGAATCATCAGCCGCGATTAAAAAAGAAAAACCATTAAGATTTATTGAGGTTTTCTCATCATTCTTCAAGAAGAAAGGCATGGGTATTGCCTTGGCTTTTGTGCTTTTCTTTCGCTTAGGAGAATCCCAATTGGTAAAAATGGCTTCCCCTTTTTTTCTGGATACCCAGGCGGATGGTGGACTAGGATACTCGACCGCCGAAGTTGGTACAATTTATGGCACTGTTGGGGTTATAATGCTTACAGTCGGGGGAATTCTCGGAGGAATTCTTATATCAAGAGATGGACTTAAAAAATGGATGCTGCCCATGGTACTGGCAATAAACATTCCCAATGCCTTTTATGCTTTTCTAGCTTTAACAAATACCACAAATATTGTAGCGGTGGTAACTACCGTTGTTTTAGAACAATTTGGATATGGTTTTGGCATAGCAGGGTTTATGGTGTATCTCATTTATATAGCAGAAGGGGTGTCAAAAACCTCTCATTACGCACTTGCTACCGGTTTTATGGCCCTAGGAATGATGTTGCCTGGTCTCATAAGTGGATATGTACAAGAATGGTTGGGTTATGGTGGGTTCTTTGTTTGGGTTGTATTTGCTGCCATGCCTGCATTATTCATTTTAAAATATTTAAAATATCCTCCAGATTACGGTAAAAAAGGTGCAAATGCCAATGAATAGATTATTAGATTACAAGGAAGCAAAGACTGAGCTTTCAAAAAAGGAAAAAATCGGTCAATTATTTATGCCTGCGGCATTTATCAGTGATACTGAGGAAGAAATACGGGCTTTAGAACAACTGATCATAGAAAATCATGTAGGCGGCCTCTGTTTCTTTCATAGTAGAGCGAGTGCTGCCACCAATTATGAAGGCAAGAAAGAGGTCATTAAAAATGAACAAAGTTTTAAGACACTACAAAATTTAGTAAAGCGTTACCAACAAAAATCGAAACATAGACTCCTAATGGCAATAGATGCCGAATGGGGTCTTGCCATGCGCATTGAAAATACTCCACAATACCCATATGCCATTACGCTCGGCGCCTTAAAGGGTAATACAAATTTAATCTTGCAAGTGGGCAAGAACATTGCATATGATTGTAAACAAGCCGGTATTCATTATAATTTAGCGCCTGTCTCGGATATTAATAACAATCCGAACAATCCAGTTATAGGATATCGTTCATTCGGTGAGGATAAATTAAACGTCACCGAAAAGTCTTTGGCCTATGTAAAAGGTATGCAAAGTGAAGGTGTTTTATGCAGCATTAAACATTTTCCGGGTCACGGTGATACAGCCGTTGATTCACATTTGGGACTGCCGATCATTGAAAAATCCAAAAAGGAATTGTTGAGCAATGAGTTATTCCCTTTTAAGGAGTTGATAAAAGAAAATGTTGACTCCATTATGGTTGGGCATTTATCGGTACCCTCGCTCACTAATGGTAAAAGTATTTCTTCAAGTATTTCCAAAGATATAGTCAATGGTTTACTGCGTAATGAATTAGGTTTTAAGGGAGTTGTCATTTCCGATGCTTTGAATATGCATGCGGTATCTAAAAACTACCCCATTAAAGGCGAGTTGGAATGGTTGGCCTTTGATGCAGGAAATGATATCCTATGCTTTGCAGAGCACCCTAAAGAAGGTATTGAAACCATACTCGGTAATACGGACGACAAACAAATAGAAAGAGCATTTAAACGTGTTTGGGAGCTAAAGAAAAAAGCCATTAAGGCAGAAGTTGAAATCCCAAATGAGTTGCGTAATCCGGATATTTTAAACGAGGAAATTGCTAAAAATTGTATCACACTTTGTAATGGAAACAATAATGGAATCATTGCATTGAGGGAGGAGGGCTTTTTGAGCATATCGAACATTCAAAATACCGATAATCTATTTATCAAATCACTTAAAGAGCATTTGAACTTTAAAAGTATTTCTCTTACTGAAGAATCTAATAAAAGTGATATTGCCAGGGAGGAAAACATACTGCTTT
>CAZYQR010000351.1:0-3042 GCA_964649755.1 uncultured Maribacter sp.
ACGGAACAATATTGTTGTAAATCAACGTTCCATAAATTTGATAGGCACTACTCTAGGTTTCAATGAGATCAATGGATTGATTTCAACTTCGTTTAAATTGGTCTGTAAATTATACTTCTTAATAATTTCAGCCACGGTCAATACCATCTCATAGATAGCAAAATTATTGCCCACGCACATCCTAGGGCCTGCCCCAAAAGGACAATAATAGTCTTGTAACTCTTTTCTGTTATCGGCATTAAAACGTTCTGGAATAAATTCATTGGGTGATTCCCAAAAATCGGCATGTCTATGCAACTCATAAACAGACATTAAGATCATTGTGTTTTTTGGAATAATCTGACCTTCAAATTCATCATCTTCGATAGCAACACGGTCAATTATATATGCAGGAGGATATAACCTCATACCTTCCTCAATGCATTGTTTCGTAAACGTAAGTTGCGAGATATTCTCCATTATATCTCCATTCTCGAAGTCCAATTGCGAAACTTCTTCAAAAACCTTTTGCTGGGCATTTTGGTTTTTGGCCAATAAGAACAGTGTAAAGCTCAATGCATTCGCAGTGGTCTCATGCCCTGCTGTAAATAAGATCAAAACTTCATCTATCAATTGTCTTCTGGGCATTGGAGTATTATCCTCATACCTTGCTTTAAGCAACATATCCAACAAGTCATCTTTTTCCTCATCGGATTGTATGCGTTCCTCAATGATTTTATTCAATAGGTCGCGGCCCACTTCAGAAAGGTCTAAATGCTTTTGGATCATGCCACTGAAGTTAAACCACCATTTTAAATAGGGCTGGCGCATTTCCCTGATGAGCATTTTTTGGTTGCTCTCCGTAATATCCTGGAGTCTTGACATGTCTTCTTGAATATCGCTCCTACTAAATAGGGAATTGGCCACAACTTGAAAAGCCAAATCTCCCATTAACGGAAATATGTCTTGAACCTCACTAGGTTTGATTCTGCTTATTTCTTTCTGGATAGCACTCTTCATAATGTGCAGCAATCCAATTAATTTCTTTTTATGAAATGCCGGTTGAACCATTCTGCGGTGCGTACGCCAGTGTTCCCCATTGGAAGTTAATATACCATGCCCTATATACTTGGCCAGATCTACGGTCTGTAGTGGGGACTTCTGGTATTTTCTATGATGTCCTTGAAGTATGTGCTTAATTAACTTAGCGTTTCTGGTAAAGACAATAGACTTACTCAAACCTAACTTTACCCGAAAAATATCACCGAATTTTACAAAATTTTCATTGTGGAAAGGCAAAGGGTTTTTGAGAATACGTTTTCGATTCTTAAAAACTTGGTATTGTGAAATTGTAGGAAGGTTATTCATTGCTCCTCCATAAACCATTCAATGTGGCTACAGTTGGCACATATATAACAATAGGCACTCTTATTTGCCCAATCAAGATTTATAAAAGAAGCTGCTTTAGTGTTGAGTTGGGCTTTTCTTGGCTTGAAAACATCATGGCCACAAACCGTACATGTCAACTTTCTACCTTTAACATTTACCTGTTGTGGTTCCTTATCTTCTGAAAACAATCCCATAGTGTATTTCTTTAAAAAAGTCCAGGCGAGTTACCCCCTTTTATTCTACCTAAATGCTTATACGCCAATTCGGTAACTTCCCGTCCTCGTGGAGTACGCATTATAAAACCTTGCTGAATCAAAAAAGGCTCATACACTTCTTCAATGGTTTCGCCACTTTCAGAAACGGCTGTGGCTAAAGTGGAAATACCTACTGGTCCGCCTTTGAATTTATCAATAATGGTGGTCAAAATTTTATTATCCATTTCATCCAAACCATGGGCATCTACATTCAGAGCTTTTAGGCTGTATCTCGATATTTCCATGTCTATATTGCCGTTGCCTTTGATCTGGGCAAAATCGCGAACCCTTCTTAAGAGGGCATTGCAAATTCTTGGTGTGCCCCTACTTCTGCCTGCAATTTCAATGGCCGCATCCTGGGTAATAGGCACTTTAAGAATTTCTGAACTTCGTTCAACAATGGTAGATAATAATTCTGTAGAATAGTATTGTAATCTGCTTTGAATACCGAAACGAGCCCGCATAGGTGAGGTCAACAATCCGGAACGTGTAGTTGCTCCTATTAAGGTGAACGGGTTTAAATTAATCTGTACTGACCTAGCATTGGGACCGGTCTCGATCATGATATCGATCTTATAGTCCTCCATAGCCGAATACAGATATTCCTCAACAATGGGGCTTAACCTATGGATCTCATCTATAAAAAGTACATCCCGCTCCTGAAGATTAGTAAGAAGGCCTGCTAAATCCCCTGGTTTATCAAGTACAGGTCCCGATGTGATTTTGATACCAACTCCTAATTCATTGGCTAAAATATGTGCTAAGGTGGTCTTACCCAATCCTGGAGGCCCATGAAACAAGGTATGATCCAATGCCTCATCTCTTTGATTGGCCGCTTCCACAAAAACCTTTAGATTGTCCAGTATCTGTTCTTGTCCCGTAAAATCATCAAAAGTTATTGGGCGTAACGCTCTCTCAATATCGAGTTCGGCCTGGGAAATATTTTCGCCGGTAGGATCCAAGTTTTCATTCATAATTTATCTGCGTACTGTTATAACAGATCCCGCTCTTCAGCGGGACTAATTTAACTTACACTTTTGGGGAAACACCATGGGCATATCACAAAAAGCGAGTTTCACTAACAAAGATAGCAAAAATCAAAAGTTAAAATTTTAGAAACGGTGCTATATATAACGTTATAGTAGATTTAGTTTCAACAACATGACATTTGTCATCTTTTTTGTGTTGAATAATCACATACTTTGCACAGAAATTAAAAAGAAGTAATTTTAGCAATAACATAAATAATTTTAACAATAACATAAAGCAAAAAAAGCGATGTCAGCAACATTTGATTTAAAAAAATACGGAATTGAAACCGAGAAAATTTATAGGAACAGTAGTGTTCCTGTTCTTTATGAACTAGGCCTTCGGTTAGAAAAAGGAACTGCGATTTCTGATGTAGGTGCTCTTATGACCT
>CAZYQR010000352.1:0-3034 GCA_964649755.1 uncultured Maribacter sp.
GGAATATCCTTTTTGGCTTTTTTAAGTTTCTTTTCTTTCTCTTTTCGACTATCGGCCGTGCTCTTGTCGGCATCGGATAAATAGTAGTTGAAAACAGCCCCATAAGGTGGGTTATCGGCCGCGTAAAAGTCACCTCCTTGACTACTGCTTCCTCCTCTTATTTGAGTATACTGAACTGCTTTTCTAGGTTTGAACATCACTCCCTCTTTGCGCAGCATCTCTTCGGAAACTTCCCGTAAAGGACTATAATCATCAAAAACATAAAAACTTCTTCCGAAGGAAGCCCCAATCAAATCGTTCTCCCGTTTTTGAATGGCCAGATCCCTAAAGGAAATGGTCGGCAATCCGTTGGAAAAATTGATCCATTTAGCACCTTGGTTGAAGGAGACATATATACCATATTCCGTTGCTAAAAACAATAGGTTCTTGTTGACATGGTCCTGTACCAAACGCCATGTCAAAGTTCCTTTTGGCAAACCATTATTTATGGCACTCCATGTTTTACCACCATTGATCGTCTTATATAAATACGGATTATAATCGCCGAACTTATGATTATCCAAAGCCACATAGGCGATATTGGTATCATGCAAATCGGCTTTTATATCATTCACAAAAGCGGTACTTGGAACTCCTGGAAGTGCATTTACGTTCACATTTGTCCAATTTTCACCACCTGTGGATGTATACTGAATATGCCCATCGTCTGTACCTGCGAAGATGATATTCTCATCTAAAGGTGATTCTGAAAGGGACGTAATCGTATTGTAGGTAGACATGGCATAGACATCCCAAACAGCATCCCAACTTTGTCTTTTCCCCATAATGGGAAGCGTTAAACGCTCTTGGTTTTTGGTCAGGTCTTTGGAAATTGGTGTCCAACTATCACCGCGATCATTAGATCGCCATACTCTTTGCGAAGCAAAATAAAGGCGTTTTGGATCGTGGTTACTCACCAGAATGGGTGAATCCCAATTGTTACGTTCGTATTCCTCACCCGGTTTGGAATAAGGTTTAATAAATACGGCTTCCCCAGTGGTACGATCTACACGGTGCAAATTTCCTTGCTGGGACTGCGCATAAACGATATCAGGATTACCCGGAGTGGTCGCCGGTTGATGCCCATCACCTCCCAAGAGTACGAACCAATCTTGATTCGCAATACCTCTGGTATTGAAGGTGCGCGACGGGCCTCCTTCAGAATTATTATCCTGCGTACCCCCAAAAATATTGTAGAAAGGTTTAGCATCATCAACCGCCAATTTATAAAACTGGGTAATTGGTAGATTACTCACATATTTCCAGGTCGCGGAATGGTCAAAACTCTCATAAATACCCCCGTCAGAGCCCATTAGTAAATAATTGGGGTCATTCGCTTTAAATGCCAGGGAGTGGTTATCGCCATGCTTTTCATCCTCTTTCATGCCCACAAAAGACTTTCCGCCATCCTCGGATATCAAGGCATTATTGTTCATCATATAAAGTCGATCAAAAACGTGGGGAGAGGCAATCAATTCCTGATAATAATGCGGCCCGGTTCCTCCAGAAACGGTGTCTGACATTTTTGTCCAGCTGCCGCCCTGATCGGTTGAGCGATAGATAGCTCCTTTTCTTCGCTCCAACTCAATGGCAGCATAAAGCACATCAGGTTCCATGGGCGAAATGGCCAATCCTATTTTACCCATATCCCCTTTGGGCAATCCCGTTTCCAATTTATTCCAGGTTTCACCCCCATCCGTGCTTTTATACAAGGCTGTGCCAGGCCCACCGCCCATATAGGCCGCAACATTTCTATGGCGTTGCCATGATGCTGCGTAAAGTATATTAGGGTCACGTGGGTCAATGACCAAATCGGTCACCCCTGTCCATGCATCGATCTTTAAGGTCTGGTTCCAAGTTTTTCCACCGTCGGTGGTTTTATAAAGGCCCCTGTCGCCACCGGAACTCCATAAAGGTCCTTGCGAAGCAAGCCAAACGACATCTGAATTGTCTGGATGCACAATGATCTTGGAAATATGTTCCGACTTTTTAAGTCCCATATTCTTCCATGTATCCCCACCATCAGTACTCTTAAAAACGCCATGGCCAACACCAATATGTCGTCCGCCGTTATTCTCGCCGGTTCCTAGCCAAATTACACCACTGTTTAATGGGTCAATGGTAACACAACCTGTGGCATAGAACGATTCTTTATCCGTCAAGGGTTTCCAAGTAGTCCCTGCATTTATGGTCTTCCAAAGTCCGCCAGATGAAACCGCGGCGTACCAGACATTTTCATTAGTAGGATCAATGGCTATATCTGAAAGACGGCCAGACATAAAAGCTGGTCCTACACTTCTAAATTTTAAGCCTTCAAACGTTTTTTCATCCCAAATAGATTCGGTCTTTTCCTGTGCAATGCCCATAAGGCATCCTACAGCAAAAAAGAACCCTAAAGTAAGTAGTGTAAATTTTTTCATTTTATAGGTGTAATTAATTAGTAAGAATATTCCATTAGTTCTCAAGAAAGTGTTATTCCTGAGGTATAATTCGAATTAAAAATTCCTTTAGGATTTAAAAAATGAATTAACTGACAAGTTAAAGAAAACTGCGCAATTTTTTGAATTTCACGCCTATAAGTTCAACATGCCGATGCACATTCGTTTCTACAATAATCGCTGATAAAAAGAGCATTCATTTTAATGCCTTGATTTTACTATCTTAGTCTGAATTATTTTTGCCGTAAAACCAACCTATGCCCTTACTCATTGTCATTTTTGGAATTGTATTGTTATTCCTACTTATCGCAAAATTCAAACTCAATGCCTTTATAGCCTTTATTATAGTTTCTCTAGTCGTAGGGGTTGCAGAAGGCATGGAATTCCTTAAAGTATTGGCTTCCATTGAAACTGGTATAGGTAAGACTTTGGGAAGTTTGATTATGATCCTGGGTTTTGGTGCCATGCTGGGAAAATTGGTCGCCGATAGTGGTGCTGCCCAACGTATTACCACCAAACTTGTAGATAAATTCGGAAAGAAAAATATTCAATGGGCC
>CAZYQR010000353.1:0-3028 GCA_964649755.1 uncultured Maribacter sp.
TAAAGCCTGAAGCCCCTTCACCAGCGGTCGTAATACCTGGAAGTGTAGTGGCTATTTGAAGTATATCCCTTTCACCAGGTACCAAAGGAATGTTTTTGGATTCCTCTGTATTAATTTGGGTTGACCCCGTAATAGCTTGCTCAACATTCCTAGCTGCATCAGCCTCAACTACAACTTCATCCAAGAGTTCCAAACTTTCTGTCAATTCAAAATCAAGACTTCCATCATTGTAGATAATAATGTCCCTTTCAGTAGCCTGAATCCCCATAGCCCTTGCTACCAATGTGTTTTGACCTGTTGGTAAATTGATCTTGTAATAACCACTTGAATCTGTAACTGTTCCAAGGCCTTTCCCTTTTACCAAAATAGAGAGGTCAGGAATAGGTTCCCCATTTTTTTTTCTAACATAGCCCTGTAATAAAAAACTCGGTCGCGTATTTTCTTTGTCGGCCTTGCCTACACGGACAGTTTCCAGTTTAGCCGAACCCGGAATCCTTTTTGTGCTATAAAAAACTGGGGTTATGGGTTGTGTATTGGAAACAGCATTCTCTATTTCAGTTGTCTTAGTGTTCTCTTTGAAAAAACCGTTGGGTAATTGGTCGTAAATTATGTTGTTCTTGGTAAGGATGATTTTCTCCTTGTTAAACACATAAAAGTTTAATTCGGTCTCCTTAAAAATATCCTCTAAGATTTTAGAAGTTCTTGTATTGCTATAATTGCCTGTCACCAATTCATTACTAAACCAACTCTCATCATAAAAGAATTTATAATTGGTTGATTCCTCAATTCTCAATAATACATCTTTAATATCTGCATTTTCAAAAGAAACGGAAATTACTTCTGTCGAATCAGATGACTTTTCTGTTTGGCCATACGTTGACATAAACGCTAATAAAATCAATGCAAAACCTAATTTTTTCAGGTTAACGTAATTAATTATCATTTAAAAAATGTTTCTATTAGAAAGGAGCCTTTTGACTAAAATCAAATTTTTATAAATTAAAACTAACGGTTTTAAAAATAGTTATATAATCGTCAAATCTTCAACGAGAATCCAAGATTTACCCTATTAATTCGAAGGTGTAAACCTTAGTAAAGACTTTGAAGCCTCTTTAATCTCCTTTTCGTTCATCAGCATCTTTCTAAATTCCCCATTCACAAACATTTCGGCTTGATCTTCATAGTGTCTACTGAACGGATTTCCCGATTGCCCTGTTGGAAGAATACTCATACTATTTTCAACGTCCGAAAAATCAATGACCCTGCGGGTCGAAGGTCCAGCGGTGACCTTATATAATCCAGTTTCATCATAAGGGAATGCCAAATTATTGATGACTTCGCGCGTACCATGAATGGGAAACGGGCCAACATTAAAGAAAGAACGCAAGGCTGCAACTTGACCAATAGGATGCGGATGTTCTATAGTATGTACTTTGTCCCAAGTCCAATTATTCATATCTTCTCCGAAGTCGTTTTCTAATGACCCCAAGGCTTCAAGAAAGGATATATTTACTATTTGTGCTTTGGTTTCCAGTACTTCTTTGGTATTTGAATTGTCCCACCAAACAGATTCAGTTTTTGTTGCCATAGGCGCTATCATCCGCTTGTGTAAATGGGTTGACAAAAACTGTTTGAACATGTCATCTCCCAATTCATCGGCAAATGTGTTTTTAAGAAAATAGTAAATCCATCTATGATAAATTGCTGGTTCAACATTTTCCAAATTATAATCACCCTGCCATGCATTCAATTTGTCGAGAACTGCCAGATGAGCATCGGATAGTTCCTTGATATCGATAAGTTTACTAAGTTCAGTTATAATAGTGGGATTCACAGACGAGGTTACATCGGTAATCATCTGGCCAACAGTTTCCTTGTTCCAATCATTTTTAGGTTCTAAAAGATTCACAATACGTTTAGCCCGGTTTTCTGGTAAATAATATCCTGGATAAATCATTCCAGCTATAGAATCAGGCTGATTATTTGCGGAATAGACATATTTCCAAGGTGGATTTATGGCATGTGGATTCTCAGAAAAATCAAGATAGTGTTCTGGTGTATTCAAATCGGAACTGTCATTCATGACAAATTTGGTCATGTTACTATTCCCATTTTTATAGAGCTGGGCTGTTGCCCACCAGGCAACATTGCCATCGGCATCACCGTACATAATATTAAGGCCAGGAGCATGAATCTTTGGTAATTCACTTTCAAACTCATTAATATTTTGAGCATGTGAAATTCCATAAAGCGCATCCATAACCTTATTCTCTTTCCGCGTATAAATCCACCACATGGATATTGGTTTTTCCCCGTTGATTTGATTAGCAATGCCATTCATGACTGGACCGTGTTCAGTCTTTTTAAAAGTGAATTCATAGTCTGTAGAATCCTTGATCTTAATCGTTTTTAGTACGGTCTCATAATTTGACCAGCCTTCCTTTGTTTTGTATTTAGTTGCATCCGATGGATGGGTTTCCTCATAAAAGAAATCAACATCATCATTTTCGAACATGGTCAGACCATAGGCTAACTTGCGGTCATGTGCTAGCAATGGGAAAGGTACTCCTCCTAAATGATAGCCGTATTTCTCATAAGTGGGTGTACTTATATGGGCTTCGTACCATACGGAAGGTTGTGAAAAACCAATATGCGGGTCGTTAGCGAAAATCACTGCTCCATTCTTGGTCTTTTCAGGCGCAATGACCCAACTATTACTTCCTTCAAATAAAGGCAATGATAGCTCTCCCAAGGCCTCTGAGACCATAGCAGTAATAGTATTTTGAATAGAATCTGATTTGTGTTCTTTGTGAGTTTTTATCCATTGGGTATTCGGATCCACATTTATTTCCAAATCCTTCAAATATGCCACTCCCAGTTTATTTTTAATATTCGAAAGCAAAGGATCGGTCTTATGGGCCATGGCAAAACTAAAAGCCATATAGCCTATAGTATTGTACATATCCTCCATAGCGAACGGTTTTTTCTCAAGGCCTGTAAGGTAATATTCAATAGGTGTTGGGCCTTC
>CAZYQR010000354.1:0-3021 GCA_964649755.1 uncultured Maribacter sp.
CCAATATGGTAGACGGTATGGAGTTATATAAGAAGGTTTTAAAGACATCCCTTACCTATAAGAATAGCCAAAACTTAATGTATGTGGTTGGTGCAACCAAAGCAAGTTTCCTTGAAGATATTCGCGCGATAATCCCCGATAGTTTTTTATTGGTGCCAGGCGTTGGTGCGCAAGGTGGTAGTTTAAAAGAAGTTTGTCATTATGGTATGAACAAACAAATTGGCTTGTTGGTGAATTCCTCAAGAGGAATTATATATGCTTCAAACGGTCAAGATTTTGCAAAAGAGGCTGCCAAAAAAGCGGAAGAATTACAGCAGCAAATGAAAGAGGAGCTTAAATCTTTAAGCTAATCACTACTAAACCAACTCTTCAAGGATTTTTTGGATTTTCTGTGCTTTTTGCTCAAAAAACTCTCCTAAATTGGTATTGCTATATTTAATATTGGAAGCTTTAGCCATGAAGCATTGATATTGGTATTCCAATAGTGCTATGGCCTGTCTTCCTGTTGTCATAGGAGTAATTGAACCTACTTTACAATATTGCTTTTCCATAATAATTAATTGTTCTAACAAATATACGGGCTAATTACCAATTTAGACGTTTGTTGTGATGATGTACACCTAATTTTCAGGTTATTCGTCTATTTATTAACAATTCCTTAGTAATGTTAACAAAAAGGCGGAAGATATGCTGTTAAATATATCACTAAGGCTAACGGACTAACAAAAGATTTAATACATTGCAAGATTCCTAAATTGGGGGCTTTTAGAGAACACTTTTGTTAAATTACAATACATATCTACACCAGGAATCTAAGACTTGGGTAACCTTTGTGCATGGCGCAGGGGGTAGCTCTTCCATTTGGTACAAACAAGTCAGGGAATTCAGAAAGCACTTTAATGTTTTATTGTTGGATTTAAGAGGTCATGGTGATTCAAAACCAACCCTTAAGGATGCGTTTAATGATAAATATACTTTTGATTCAATAACAGCTGATATTGTCGAGGTAATAGACCACTTAAAGATTGAAAAATCCCATTTTATCGGAATTTCATTGGGAACTATTTTGATTCGAAATCTTGCAGAGAAATTTCCCTATCGAGTGGAGAGCATGATTATGGGCGGCGCCATTATGAAACTTGATATTAGATCTCAGATATTAATGCGATTGGGAGTCATATTTAAGTCCATAATTCCATATTTATGGTTATATAAATTTTTCGCATTTATTATAATGCCTAATAGGAACCATAAAGAGTCTAGGTTGTTATTTGTACGGGAAGCTAAAAAACTATATCAAGCAGAATTTTCTAGGTGGTTTAGATTGACCTCAGAAATAAATCCATTGTTACGATTATTCAGAACAGCGGATGTTAAAATACCAACCTTATATGTAATGGGTGGTGAAGATTATCTTTTTCTTCCAGCGGTTAAAAAAATGGTGGAAAAACATGCTTCTTGCAGTCTCTTGACTATTGAGTATTGCGGGCATGTAGTGAATGTGGAACAACCTCAGTTGTTCAATCATGTAGTGATCGGCTATGTTTCCGACTTTAGTTCTTGAAAAAAGTTAATCTTATTCTTTTTCAATTAGTATGAAAACCTCTAAAACATACATAATCGTTTTTATTGTTGCTATAGCTGGGTTTATGGGTTTTGCCCAGGAAGAATCGTGTGCATGTTGTACAGAAAACCACAGAGCATTTGATTTTTGGGTAGGAACTTGGCAGGTTACAAATCCTGATGGAAGTCTGGCTGGTACTAACACTATAGTTAAATCTGAAGGGGATTGAGTGATTAGGGAAAATTGGATAAGTGCAAAAGCAGGTTATCCGGAGCAAGTACCAATTTCTACAACCAAATTACCGGGCAATGGGAGCAATTGTGGATAGATAACACAGGTGCACATTTAAAACTTAAAGGCAATCGCTAAGGAAATCAGATGATTCTTTCCACTGAGGAATTCAAAATTAATAAGGGTATTCTAAACAAAAATAGAATTACCTGGACTTTGAACTACGATGGTACAGTTCGTCAATTATGGGAAATACTTAGAGCTGAAATGGTGATTAGTATAGCCTTTGATGGTTTATATAGAAAAGCGGATTAATAGGAAATTGATGTAAATGACAGCCCTGAATATTTTGATAGCTAATTCAAATAATTACACTAAAAAATGAGAACAATAGTATTTTTCAGTTGTAGGCTCAGGGCTGCTTTACATTTATTGGTTTGTTTATAAATCAAATAACGTCACTTTGAATAAGTAATCAGGAAATGCTTATAAACGTTTCCGTTTCCGATAGAAGTTTACGTTGTTTTTACTTCCTTAGTTATTAAAAAAGAAAGCTATGGAGCACTGTCTTTAAGCCCCATAGCTTTTTGAATTGTAAACTACTAACTCAATTTAAATTATTTTAGTTGATACACGGAGCCGGATTCGGACCAAAGTCTCCACCAAAGGGGCCATCTGGTCCCGTAACATTGAAGACATGTTCTTCTTCGAAAGCACCAGGGGTATAACCAAATCTTAATGATGATCCATCAGGTACTTCAATGATATATTGTGCATCGCTAGCCTGAGCTCCAGAGACGGTGTAATCCACTTCCTGGCCATCTATTGCAACAGTGAGGAAAGCGCCGTCCCAACCATCGCCGTAAAGGTCTGTTAGATCCAAAATCCAAGTACCGCCAACAGTCACGCTAGTAATAGGTGCGCATTGCACCAATTGAATGAAATTAAATGCCTGCTGTTGTTCCGGCTGTCCGGTTATACTGGCACTGTAATTGTCAATAGTAAATGACTCCCCAGTTGTGCTACTGGTAACAGTACCTAAAAATCTGAAAATGGTTCCTCCGCTAATATCGTCCACGGTAAGACCAGCCGCTACGGCCAATTCTCCTAAACTATACGAAACATCAGTTGGAAAACTGGTAATGGTCTCCAGCGTTACAGGATCAGTAGCACCACTACTAGCTTCAATAACCAATTCCAGTACATATGACGACACATTATCCCTG
>CAZYQR010000355.1:0-2980 GCA_964649755.1 uncultured Maribacter sp.
CTTTATCCGGGGTTTCCTCACCCATAATCATTCTAAAAATGGTAGTCTTACCTGCGCCATTCGGTCCAATAACTCCAACTATTCCCGCCTGTGGTAGCGTAAAATTCAAATCCTCGTAGAGTAATTTATCTTCATAACCTTTGCTTACACCATTGGCTTCAATCACGTTTGTACCCAAACGCGGACCATTGGGAATATAGATTTCCAACTTCTCATCGAGCTGTTTTTGGTCTTGGCTCATGAGTTTGTCATAATTATTTAAACGTGCCTTTTGTTTGGTCTGTCTGCCTTTAGCCCCTTGACGCACCCATTCCAACTCTCGCTCCAACGTTTTTTGACGTTTTGAAGCTGTTTTACTTTCCTGTGCCAATCGTTTGGACTTTTGGTCTAACCAACTGGAATAATTCCCTTTCCAGGGAATTCCTTCCCCACGATCTAATTCCAAAATCCATCCTGCAACATTATCCAAGAAGTATCGGTCATGGGTAACAGCAATAACGGTTCCTTTATATTGTGCCAAATGATGCTCTAGCCAATGTACCGATTCTGCATCCAAGTGGTTTGTTGGTTCATCCAACAATAAAATTTCAGGTTCTTGTAATAATAGCCTGCAAAGTGCAACACGTCTTCTTTCCCCACCAGAAAGTACTGCGATTTTCTTATCGGGCTCCGGTGTACGAAGCGCATCCATTGCTATTTCTAACTTGGTATCAAGTTCCCAAGCATTAGAGGCATCAATTTGATCTTGAAGAGCTGCTTGCCTATCCATAAGTTTCTGCATTTTATCTGCATCCTCATAAACTTCTGGTAGGCCGAACATATCGTTGATCTTGTTGTATTCATCAAGGATTGCAACAGTTTCCGCAGCCCCTTCCTTAACGATTTCCAAAACGGTCTTGTCTTCATCCAGTTTGGGTTCCTGTTCCAAATAACCAACGTTGTAGCCTGGCGAAAAAACAACATCGCCTTGGTAATTCTTGTCCTCCCCTGCAATAATTCGCAGCAAGGTAGATTTCCCTGAACCGTTTAGGCCTAAAATGCCAATTTTAGCGCCATAAAAAAAACTTAGATATATATTTTTAAGAACTGGAGTATTCGCATTCTTATAGGTCTTCGTAACTCCAGACATGGAGAAAATGACTTTCTTATCGTCAGACATAATATTAAAAAGATTAAATTAAAAAGAAGTGAACCTGGCTTAAACCCTGCCATTTAAAGCATTGAAAACCCAAGCAATAGCGAAAAAACCGATGCCTACCGAGGCAAAACCCCATCCCGCAACCTCATCATATCTAAAGGCACCTAGCGCGATTAAACCCAGTCCTACTATTATCATTATAAAAGTGGCCCAAGCCAATACGGTATTCTTATTCATTCCCATTTTACTTCGGTTTGGTTTTTGGTATTCTCAAATATCGGAATTTTTGAATGAAATCCTTGTAAAGGCCTTAAACTTTATTGTTCAAAAGGAAAGATGATTCCGTTTTGAGTACGCACAGTATAGAGTAATTGGGCCAAATCTAAACTGTTTTGATGGCTCCAAAGCTCACTCTGTAATTTACCCGACCTTATACAAGTATGAACCTCATTAATTTCATGTGTATACCCCTTACCCTTCACAGGTAGATCAAAATACTCTATTTCATTGTCCTTCTCTACTGAATATCCTTGGGCCTCATGCCATCTGCCAGGAAGATAAATTGACCCTTTACTTCCCGATATCTCAGCCTTCATCTCAGAATTTGATGTGAATCCACTGTAAAGAATGGCTTGAGCAGTTGCATAGTCGAATATCATTGAAGTCTGTATCTCTGTCCCAGTCTTATGAAACTTGGAAGACGACCATATTTTTTCTGGTTTACCCAATAATAAGTATGACAGAAAAATGGGATAAATACCAATATCAAGTAAGGATCCACCAGCAAGATTAGGATTGAGTACCCTTCCTTCCTCCGGTCTATCCAAGGCATAAAATGCAAAATCGGCATGTAAATAACCAATATCACCAATGACACCTTCCTCAATTAACCTTTTGGTCCTTACAATCGCCGGATTAAATCTGGACCATAGTGCTTCCATCAAAAAGACTTTATTGCTTTTGGCCGCTATAATCATTTCTTCTACCTCTACCACATTAATTCCCATGGGCTTTTCACAAAGCACATGTTTACCATGATTCATTGCTTGTATACTCAATTCCTTATGAAAAGTATGGGGGGTAGCTATATAAACGACATCGACTTCATTACATTTAAACAATTCATCATAACTGCCAAAAGCGTATTTGGCTTGATACTGGTTTCCAAACGCCTTTGCCTTATCAATATTCCTCGAAGCGACAGCAAGTAGCTCCCCATCACCAACAATATCCAGGTCTGCTGCAAACTTATGTGCAATACCTCCCGGGCCCACAATTCCCCATCGTAACTTTTCTTGCATATTCATTTAAGTTGTTTCCAAATGTAATCAATTTTACTCCTTATCTTTAGCCTTGATTTTAGAAACCAGAAAGAATATGGACATCAAGTTCAATAAAAACGAAGATCAGAACAAACTGCATTTATCCCAACTAAGAAAGAGACTGGCAAAAGTTAAATTAGGTGGCGGCAAATCACGGATTGAAAAACAGCATGCACAGGGTAAAATGACCGCCCGTGAGCGAATTGCTTATTTATTGGATTCTGATGAAAAGAGTATTGAGATTGGCGCTTTAGTTGGTGAAGGAATGTATGAAGAACATGGAGGCTGCCCATCAGGTGGCGTAGTTATTAAAATAGGACATGTAAAGGGCAAACAGTGTATCGTTGTCGCCAATGATGCTACAGTAAAAGCTGGAGCTTGGTTTCCGATAACTGCAAAGAAAAACCTTCGTGCCCAAGAAATTGCTATTGAAAATCGATTACCAATAATTTACCTTGTTGATAGTGCAGGTGTTTTTCTACCAATGCAAGATGAAATATTTCCTGACAAAGAGCATTTT
>CAZYQR010000356.1:0-2976 GCA_964649755.1 uncultured Maribacter sp.
TATTTCTTATACAAGCCATCGGCTATGGCAGGGATTTTGAAATTTTCCAATTCAGGAGAATTTCTTTCCTGAGCAAATATTTTAGCGGCCTTCGCCAATATTTCAGAATGTTCATTGGCTACATTGGTAGTTTCCGTTGGATCATCCTTCAAATTGTATAATTCAAGGGTTGCTTCTTTTTTATCATCTTTCAGGTTTTGACGAACTACTTTCCAATCTCCCATACGAATGGCCACTTGGCCACCATAACTAGGGAATTCCCAATACATGAATTCGTGTTCTTTCTGGTCTTCCTCAGCAAGTAAGGTGGGTAAAATACTTATCCCATCTGAACCTTCTGCTAATTCATAACCAGCTACATCGCCAAAAGTTGCCAGCATATCATAATGCGCTGATATATGGTCACTTTTACTACCTGGTTTTATTTTACCTGGCCAGGATGCAATCATTGGCACCCTGATACCTCCTTCATATAAATAGCCCTTACCACGACCATATTCCCCTTCAAAAGGTTTTGCACTTTCAAAAAATCTAGGATCCGCACCACCTGCATATGATGGGCCATTATCTGAAGTGAAAACGATCAATGTATTTTCGTAGATGCCCTCGTCTTTTAACTGTTGTACAAGTTTACCTATATTCTCATCCAAATAAGAAACCATGGCAGCATAAGCTGCTCTGGGGTTTTGATGAGGGAAGTATCCCATTTTTCCCAAATATGGGTCTTCCTGTCCAAACTTTTCTTTATAGTGCTCAAGCCATTTGTTGTCTGCTTGTAAAGCAACATGTGGTATAGGTGTTGCCCAATACAGAAAAAAGGGGTTCTCTTTGTTTTTATCGACAAAGTTGGTCAACTCTTTGAACATTAAATCTGGGGAGTAATCATTCAATGTAAAAGGTGCATAATTCTTTGGATCACTGGGGTCGGCCCCTTTTATCAATTTAGTATTTGGTGCTACTGTATCATTCGCCAAATGTACCCTATTTCTGTTTTTGTATAGGAATAATGGGTAATACGTATGAGCCTGTCGTTGACAATTGTAACCATAGAAAAAGTCGAAACCCATTTCATTGGGAATTGATTGTGTATGTGGTGCTCCAAGGCCCCATTTACCAATTATTCCCGTTGAATAACCCACATCTTGCATTCTTTTTGCCAACGTGATGGTATTAGCAGGCATTGGTCCCTGACCTTCCAAAGTTGAATCCTTGGCCATTGCACGATAATTCCAAACTTCGCCTCTTTCTTTCCACTCAGAATTACTACGAATGTACGCATGACCAGCATGCTTTCCGGTCATTAACATATACCTGGCAGGAGCACAGACAGGAGCACTTGAATAATGTTGGGTAAACAACATCCCATTTTTAGCCAAGGCATCGATATTGGGTGTTTCAATCTTTTCTTGACCATAAGCCCCAACCTCAGCATAACCCAAATCATCAGCCAAAATGTAAATTATATTGGGCTTTTTAACTTGTGCTGATTCCGATTTCGCCTGCTGTACTTTGTCATTACAGGAAAAAAATATTGTCCCTACCAGAAGTAGGGACAATAACTGTTTTAATACATTCATAAAATCTATTAATGGAAAAATTACATAACGATTGATTTTCCAGGAGTTGGAATTTTATACCATCCTTCAGCATTTGGTTGTACAGGTGCTGGGGAATCCCAAGTCAATCCGTCTGGCACTAATACCAACTCAGATTTCATAGCCTCATCCCAAGTGATAACTTGTCCAGAATAAGTAGCCATTCGACCAATGATTGCACTCATAGTACTTGTTGCACCATATTCACCATTACTAATAACTCCTCCACTTCTGATTGAAGCAAACAACTTATCATGTTCAACTTGGTAAGGATTTGGATCATCTTTACCCCTGTGGTCAAATAATGAAGTGCCATTCCAATCTTTCATTTCAACTTTATCACCTGCAGTGGAAACCGTTCCTTTGGTTCCTTGGAAAAACTCGGAGACCTTACGCATTGTATCGGGTTGATGCCTACATTGGCTAGCTATCACTGCACCACTAGGATAGGTATACTCTACAAAGTGATGGTCAAATATCTCACCATGATCTTTACCTGTTCTCACTTGTCTACCACCCATTCCTTGTGCTGAAATAGGGGTTTCTCCAATAAACCAGTTGGCAACATCTATGTTGTGGATATGCTGTTCTAAGATATGATCACCACATAACCAATTAAAGTAGTACCAGTTACGCATTTGGTATTCCAGCTCAGACTGTCCTGGCTGTCTTTCACGTACCCAAACACCAGCACTGTCCCAGTATACTTGTCCAGAAACTATCTTTCCTATTTTATCCTGCTTCAATTGATCTAAAGCTGCTAAATAGTTTGTTTGGTAATGCCTTTGAAGACCAACGACCACATTCAATTTATTCTCTTTCGCTTTTTTGGCAGCTGCCAATACCTTACGAACTCCAGGAACATCAGTAGCCACAGGTTTTTCCATAAAAACGTGTTTGCCGTTATTTATAGCATATTCAAAATGCTCTGGTCTAAAACCAGGAGGAGTTGCCAATATTACCACATCGGCCAAATCCATGGCTTTTTTGGCGCCATCAAAACCAACAAATTGATGTTCATCTTTAACATTTACTTTCTTAGTCTCTCCCATTTCTTTTGAAATGTTCATAAGACTCCCTTTTAATCTATCCTCAAAAGCATCGGCCATTGCCACCAATTCAACATTCTCATCAGCTTGCAATGCCTGCACAGCTGCCCCGGTTCCTCGACCACCACAACCCACTAAGGCGATTTTAAGTTTCTTGTCATTAAATACGTTTACCATTGCATCCATCTGAAATGTTGGCAACACCATTGCTGCTCCAGAGAGTAATGCTGTATTTTTCACAAATGTTCTTCTTGAGTTTTCGCTTACAAGAAACTTGTTCTTGTCTTTACTTGCATTTTTCATATTATAGATTTGATTAAACGGTCGAAATA
>CAZYQR010000357.1:0-2973 GCA_964649755.1 uncultured Maribacter sp.
CGCTTAAAAATCCCATTTTCAAGATACTTACAGAAGCGGCAGACGAACTTGCCATTGACTGTTACGTTATTGGAGGTTTCGTGCGTGATTTTCTTCTACAAAAAGGCAATCCTAAAGACATTGATGTTGTTGCAATCGGCAGCGGTATTGAATTAGCAAAAAAAGTAGCTTCAAAATTACCCGGGAATCCTAAAATATCAGTATTCAAGAACTTTGGTACGGCAATGATAAAACACAAAGACCTGGAATTGGAGTTTGTCGGCGCCCGTAAAGAAAGTTACCATCATGATAGTAGAAAACCGGTTGTTGAAGATGGCACCTTAAAAGAAGATCAGGAACGACGTGATTTTACTATAAACGCTCTGGCATTGTCATTGAAAAATGAAAGTTTCGGTGATTTATTAGATCCATTTAATGGGATAAATGACCTTGAAAAAAAAATTATTCGAACCCCACTAGCCCCCGGAATCACGTATTCTGATGACCCCCTAAGAATGATGCGTGCCATACGTTTCGCCAGCCAATTAGATTTTAATATCGAGCTGAAATCCTTACAAGCAATTACCAAAAATAAGGAGCGTATCAAAATAGTTTCCGAAGAACGAATTGTAGATGAGCTGCATAAGATTTTAGCATGTAAAAAGCCATCCATTGGATTTTCGCTATTGCATAAAACTGGGCTTCTTGAATATATACTCCCCGAACTTACAGCTTTGGAAGGCATAGAAGAAGTTGAAGGTCAGCGACATAAAGATAATTTTTGGCATACCCTTGAGGTGGTTGATAATATAGCGTTAACCACCGAAAACCTATGGTTACGCTGGGCTGCCCTACTCCATGATATTGGAAAGGCACCCACCAAAAAATTCCACAAAAAAATAGGTTGGACATTTCATGGTCATGAATTCGTGGGTTCAAAAATGATTTATAAGCTCTTTAAAAGATTACGAATGCCTTTGAATGAGAAAATGAAATTTGTTCAAAAAATAGTGCTGATGAGTTCTAGGCCCATTGTCCTTGCCGAAGATTTTATAACGGATTCTGCCGTGCGTCGTTTGGTCTTTGATGCTGGGGATTTTGTTGATGACCTCATGACCTTATGTGAGGCGGATATAACCACCAAGAATCCAAAAAAGCAAAACAAATATAAAAATAACTTCAAAATTGTCCGTCAAAAAATCATTGAAGTTGAAGAACGGGATCATCTTCGCAACTTTCAACCTCCTATTTTAGGTGAGGAAATAATGAAAACTTTCGACTTAAAACCATCAAAGGAAATAGGGATAATTAAAGCCGCAATTAAAGAAGCGATTTTAGATGGTGATATTCCAAATGAACATAATGCCGCCTATGTATTTATGATTGAAAAAGGCTTGGAAATTGGATTATCGATTAAAACCGATCAATAACCTTTATGTCTTGATTATTCCCCATAATTCGGAAAAGTGTAGTAATTTTGCGCCCATAAAAACACCACCATTTCATGTTCAAGAGCTACCCTAAAATTGCCAAAATTTCATTGGTATTGGTTTATCTGGTGATTATTGCCGGAGCCGTGGTACGCATGACAGGTAGCGGCATGGGTTGTCCCGATTGGCCTAAGTGCTTTGGTCATTATATACCACCAACCAGTGAATCTGAACTACAGTGGCAACCGAATCAAGAATATAAAAAGGGACAGGTAATAATCCTCAATGAAGCTCTCCAAGTAGCTAAAAATGATATAAAGACTTCGGATGTTTTTGAAGCCAACAATTGGGAGCTTTATACAAAACACGATTATGCAAAATTTAATCCTTGGCATACTTGGATAGAATTTATAAATAGGTTGTTCGGCGCCATTGCTGGCTTAGGAACTCTTGTCCTAGCTTTTGCATCATTTGGCTATTGGAAAAAAAAGAAAAGAATTACCATAATATCTTGGCTGGTTGTATTCGCTATGGGCTTTCAAGGGTGGTTGGGTGCAACCGTAGTATATTCTGTTTTAGAACCTGTTAAAATAACCATACATATGGTCATGGCTCTGGTCATAGTGGCCATGTTGCTTTACCTCATTTTCAGTTCAAAGGATAATAGAAAATCTTTCACTTATGATTCCAAAACTGTTGTCATTCTGATCATCGTATTTGGTTTAACCTTGATTCAAATTGTTCTGGGAACCCAAGTAAGGCAGTTTGTAGATGAACAAGTAGCTGTGGTTGGCGAAAATGCAAAAAATTTATGGCTTCACAATCCTACTATTTCATTTTATATTCATAGGTCATTCTCTATTTTGGTCACACTATTCAATCTTTATCTGGCCTATAGAATATACAAATTGAACCTGGGTCTTTCTAAAATCAATTGGGTGTTGCTGATTCTGCTTGTTGAAGTCATAACCGGTATGGCTATGTTCTATTGGGATTTTCCATTTATGAGTCAGACTATGCACTTAGTTTTGGCCGCTCTCCTTTTCGGCATACAATTCTATTTAGTTATGGAATCTTTTAATGCGAAAAGAAGTCCTAAAACTTTGTAACTTTGCATCCACTCAAAAATCGGGTAAATGATATATAAGATTCGAATAATCTTGGATGCCAATGAAGATATCTTTAGGGATATTGAAATTGAGGCCCATAATTCCTTGGAAGAATTTCATAACGCCATTGCGCAATCTTTTGGCTTTTTGGGTAATGAAATGGCCTCATTTTACACCTGTGATGAAGAATGGAAACAAGATGAGGAAATCGCCCTTTTTGATATGAGTGAAAATGGATCTGATGTTCGATTAATGAATGAAGCCTATCTTGAGGATATACTTACCGAAAAATCGCCAAAACTCATCTACGTTTACGATTTCTTGAATATGTGGACATTCTTTGTTGAATTGGCCGATATTGTGGAAGAAGAGCCCGGAATGTCATATCCTAATATTCTTTTTAGTTTTGGGGAATTGCCGGAATTTCCCCCAGAAAAGAAATTTGAAGCTGAAAA
>CAZYQR010000358.1:0-2966 GCA_964649755.1 uncultured Maribacter sp.
CGAGTCCATGATTTATATTGCATGGACATCTACGCTGGCTGGTGTATTGTTCACCCGTAAATCTTTTGGTGGTTTGGCGGCAACCATGGTTTTAGCCGCGACAATTCTATTGGTATCCACTTTAAGTTTTCTTGATCCGGAAATCACACCCTTGGTCCCCGTGTTAAAATCATATTGGTTAACTATCCATGTTTCTTTGGAAGCAGGTAGTTATGGGTTTCTTATGTTAGGGGCAATTATTGGTCTTATCAATTTGATTCTCATGGTATTTATGAAGGAATCGAATAAAAAAAGAGTTAAAAGAATTGTTCAAGAGATGTCTTATATCAGTGAACTTACCTTGATCGGGGGATTATTTATGGTCAGCGTGGGTACCTATCTAGGCGGCGTTTGGGCCAATGAATCCTGGGGGAGATATTGGGGTTGGGATGCTAAGGAAACATGGGCTTTGGTGACCATATTGGTGTATGCATTCATCTTACATATGCGGTTGATTCCTAAATTAAAAGGTTTGTTTGCTTATAATGTGGCCACTACTTTTGGTTTGGCAACTGTTATTATGACCTATTACGGTGTAAATTACTATTTATCAGGATTACATTCCTATGCAACAGGAGATCCAATACCTGTTCCAAGTTGGGTATATATTGTAGTTGTTTCGATTATTGGTATAAGCCTAATTGCTTATTTTAAAAAGCGGAAATATCCGGGTATTTCGTAGACTTCATTAGTAGATTTCTACGATGGAAGCTTTTCTAAAAAAAATACACCCTGTTCTGCGATAGCGGCTTCCATTTCTTTTGTGGATATTGGTCTAAGCGTCTTTTTTCTTAACTTTCTGACGACCCTATCTGTAATGGTTTTTACGCTTTGATGGTTCAATTCTTGGGCATTGGCATCAAAATATTGAACCACTTTTTGGTTGACTATTATTTTATATTCAGCTAAAAACGCTCGTAAAGGTGCTTCTTGAAGCCATTCCTTATAAGCTTCAAGTTCTTCCGTTAGAATTTTGGTTACTTCGCCAATAGCTGTGAATCTTTTTGCCTTGGTTTCCTTTAAATCAACTGAAATAGCATCCAGATCATAAAACATTATGTTTTCTTTTTGACCCAACGTTTTATCGATATTACATGGTATGGCCAAATCAATCAACAAAACTTTTTCATCGCGATTGGGCACTTTTTTTATCAGCTGTGGGCAATTACTTGCAGCGCTGATTATCACGTCAAAATCTTGAAAGTCGTTCGTTAGAACCTTGTCCCAACTAAAGACTTTGCTATGATGTAATTTGGACAAAACTTTTGCTTTTTCTTCCGTACGATTGCCAATGTAAATGTTGTTGAAATTAAATTTCGCATTGTATTTGAACAATTGCCTTACAATATCCCCTGACCCAATAAAGAGTATTTTTTTTGATTTATAAGAGGTTTTGTCAAATCTCTCACCAATAACTTTTAATGACTTGTAGGCCACTGATGTAGTGCCGTCTCTAAAATGGGTTTCGTTACTTATGCGCTTATGGCTTTTAAATACAGTCTGCATTGCACGTTCCAACAACGACCCCTGTAATTTATGTGCAATTGAAAATTGATATGATTTCTTAATTTGATGCACTATTTCGGCATCACCAAGCACTGAAGAAACTAAACCGGAAGTAACTCTCAATAGATGTCGTACAGTATCTTCGGTTTCATTGCCACAATTGAACAATTTTTTACTTTCGGTACTGCTTTTCCTTGCCTTTAAATCAATTAGAAAATCACGCAATACCTTAGCTGAAGTTGTCTCAGATTCAAAATAAATTTCCGTCCGGTTGCAGGTAACCAAAAGTAGTAGTCCTGATATATCGGTAAAATCAGCACAGATACGTGTTACCAAATCGCTTTTTTCTTCCTCAGGAATATGATAAGTCTCCCGTTGGGTAACAGAGGCTGTTTGGTGTGAAATACTTATAAATCGTAATGACTTATTCATTCTTAACAATTATCTGGTTGGTAAAATTGATACAATAATTAAAACATATATTCAGAAACTTTTCTTGAAAGTGATTTCAAGAGGTTGCTTTTTCCTATTCTTCTAATGTCCGCATATAATTGACCACCAACCACACATCTTCTTCATCTGGCATCTTCTTTTCATAATTTGGCATATCATTTCTTCCTATATAACTTTTATAGAACAATGCCCCATCGGATTGTGCTTGAAATTCTGCAGTGGAGAAATCCCCTATATCACCTTCTACTTCATCAGCTTTGGTACCATCGCCATACCCTTCCTTGCCATGACATGATTTACAATGCTTGTTGTAAAGTGATTTTCCTATGTCCAAGTCAACGGAAGGATCCGTCGGGTTTTTCATTTTTTCATATTTATCGGGAACTTTCCATTCTTCCTGTACGAATGATGTGAAAGAGTATAATGCAAAGGATACAATTCCGATGAGTATTAATGTCTTTAGAGTTTTCATAAGTTTAATATATATTGATTTTAATCTTTCCTTTTCAAAAATAATGCCGAATTCAAGTTTTTAAATATTACTTAATCACTTTCCGTTTTAAGCGCTAATTCTGTTCCTTCTTTTTTTATCTTGAATAAGTTCATGATTGTGTATACATAATTTGCCCAAACACCTACCAATAAGATGGTTAAAACAGCATACATCCAAATTGGTGCTGCTTCCGACCACAATGTATTGGTTTCAATTTTAATCTGTTTATTGAAAACACCCCAATTTACCGTTTTCTTTTGAACTATATTTCCAAATTCATCATGGTCTTCAATACTCGAATAGACCACTAGATCACCATTTATATCACCAGGGATGTCCGTTGGCATTTCAAATTCATATGAACCATTTTCAATAGTACCCTCACTTACTATCATTTTAGAAAGCATGCCTTCCACCGAAATGAAAACATCAGCTTCTTCCAAAGGAATTTCAACACCCAAACTATCAATTGTGT
>CAZYQR010000359.1:0-2959 GCA_964649755.1 uncultured Maribacter sp.
CGAAACCACTAAAACCGCCTCCACCAAATGCACCTCCGAAAATATCGCCAAATTGACTGAAGATATCATCCATGTTCATTCCGCCGCCGCCAAAGCCTCCGCCGCCCTCAAAAGCGGCATGACCAAATTGGTCATATCTTGACTTTTTATCAGGATTACTTAGGACCTCATATGCCTCAGCAGACTTTTTGAAAAGCTCCTCTGCCTTTGAGTCTCCAGGGTTCTTATCAGGATGGTGTTCCAATGCCTTTTTACGATAGGCTTTTTTAATTTCTGCAGCAGTGGCATTTTTACCTATGCCAAGTATTTCATAATAATCTTCCTTCATACTTGATTTTTAGTTTCCAACAACCACTTTTGGATGACGAATTATTCTATCGCCCAATTTATAACCTCGTTCAACAACATCAATAATCTTTCCCTTAAGCTTTTTACTAGGTGCAGGTATTTGGGTTATAGCGTCATGTATTTCGGCATCGAAAGTGTCACCTTGCTTCGCACCGACCTCTTCCATTCCCTTTGATTTTAATGTCTCACGTAATTTGCCATTGATTAATTCAATTCCTTTGAACATCTCTTTATCCTCAGATTTCGCCAACTCTTTTAAGGCGCGTTCAAAATCGTCTAAAACAGGTAGCAATGAAACAATAACTTCTTGCCCAGCAGTTTTGAATAAATCCATTCTTTCTTTAGAAGTACGCTTCTTATAGTTTTCGAACTCAGCAAATAGACGAAGAAACTTGTCCTTTTCATTAGCTAAGTCATGTTTAAGTTGCTCTTCTAAGGTCTCTGTCTCCTCCTCATTTACCGCATCATCCTGTGCGTTTTCAATATCTATATTGGCCTGTTCTTCAGAGATTGACTCATATATCCCATCAGTTTTATTTTTCTTACTCATTATAGTATAGCAGTTTTAATCTAGTTTTCTAAGATGGCAAAAGTACTGCCATTTCTTTAAAAATGTCAAAATGTCACCAATCTTTACTAAAATTTGACGAAATTCTGACTCTGGGGAGAAGAATACTTGAAATGAAAATAAATTTCAAGGAAGAAAATCCTCTGTTTTGAAGTCGTTTTGCAAATCATCTACAGATTCGCCATTATAAAAATGCTGAAGTGCATTTCCTATATTAGGATATTCAAATACAAAACCTTCCTCGGCGATTTTCTTACTGCTCGCTCTTTGACTGGCAAATAGTAAATAAGACATTTCGCCAAGAATCAATTGCATCATAAAACGCGGAATATTAGGCAGGAATATAGGCGTATTCAACGCCTTGGCCATTTTGTTGACCATCTTTCCATGCGTTATTGGATTTGGACTTACCCCATTATAAGTTCCACTTAGTTGGTTCTTTACTACAAATAGGAATAATCTTGCCAAGTCGGAAATATGAATCCAAGATTGCCATTGCTTTCCATTACCGAAAGTAGCCCCTAAATAAGATTTAATGGGCTTTGCCAATTCCGGTAAGGCACCACCATCTTTAGACAGCACCAAACCTATCCTGACTTTTGAAACCAAAAACCCAAAATGCTCCATGGCATCAATTTCCTTTTCCCATTTATGTACAACTTCCCCCAAGAAACTATCATCAATCCCTTGATCTTCCTCAGCATAGAAACCGCATGTTGAATTTGGATAAATACCTATTGCTGAAGCCGATACGAAAGAAGTTATATTTTGGGTATCGATTTTACCCAGGGCATGATTCAAGGTTTTCAATGAATTTATTCTACTATACAGAATCTCATTCTTATATTCAGCCGTCCATCTTTTTGAAATACTGGAACCCGCAAGGTTGATTATGGCCGTGACACCATCAAAAGCATTAAGGTCAATTTCGTTAATCTCAGGATTCCAATAAAATCCTTGAAAGTTTTCATTTGAAATTATCTTCTCTCTTTTGGTGGTCAAATAATTTACTGATATTCCCTCTTGATTGCTTATTTCAACGATAGCCCTTCCAATTAATCCCGTCGCGCCTGTAATCAATAATTTCATTTTGCAAAGGTATGGGATTAATACCCAGTCATAATCAGTTTTAATTTCAATTTAACATTGATAAGCAGCTTATGTTAAGCTTATTATAGGGAACAGATATATTTAACAAGTAAGAAATTTTAAACTAAGGCTTGGTAGCCCTTAACATTTCACGTTTTCCAGGAGGTCCAGGTAACCTCTCCACTTCAAAACCCACTTCCTGCATTGCTCTTCTTACGCTTCCTTTTGCAGCGTAAGTAACTAAAATTCCTCTATTTTTAAGAGCTTTGAACATGATTGCAAAGATATCTTCGGTCCATAACTCAGGCTGAACACCTGCGCCAAAGGCATCAAAATAAACTAATTCAAAACTGTTTTCAATATTGATTTCCTTAAAATCGCATGGTTCTTTGTATAATGTGAAATAATCTGAAATCACAACCAAATCTTCCCATGAAGATTGATGCATTTGATGAAATCTTTCGCGAAAACCCTCAGCCTTTAATTCAGAAATATAATTCAGCTGTGAAAGCTCCCCAGCGGAAACAGGATATGCTTCCACGCCTCTGTACGCAATTTTCAAATCTAATTTTGGAGCTTCCAAAAAAGTAATAAAAGCATTGAGACCCGTACCAAAACCAATTTCCAAAATATTGATGGATTGATTGTGGAATAAATTTAGTCCATGCTTAATGAAAACATGGTAGGCCTCTTGGATGGCCCCATGTTTGGAATGGTACTGCTCGTTCCATTCCTTTAGTTGAATCGTCTTTGAACCATCTGCCGTGGTGATTATTTCGCGTTGCATTATTCTCTCAGAAGAACACCATCGGCCAAAAAGCCAAACGTCTTTTTCGGTGCTGTTATTTTTGCTATTTCATCCTCAGATTTTCCACCATCCTCAGCGTAATGTTTTTGGTCTTCTACACTCATTTCCTCAACAAATGCATAACCATTGACAATAACTTCTTTACC
>CAZYQR010000360.1:0-2940 GCA_964649755.1 uncultured Maribacter sp.
GTTAAAAAATTTGAGTCAAATCTACCGTTTTTTATCATTTATTTTTTGGATACTTATTAAAAACTATTGACAATGAAATCCTTGGTATAGATCATTTTTCAAATGCACATTCCAATGACTTTAATTCGCTATGTTTTTCATCACTGGATGAGGTCGAAGCTATAATAAAACGTTTTCGTAATTTTAGATTTATCAAAAGGAAGCACACATGAAAAAACACTGTTTAGCGTTAGATTTAAAAAATGATCCCGAGCTTATTGCGGCCTACGAGAAGTACCATAGAAATGTTTGGCCAGAAGTGCTGGACAGTTTAGGTAATTCCGGGATTACAAATATGGAAATCTATCGTATTTCAAACCGGTTATTTATGATTATCGAAGTTGAAGACACTTTTTCCTTTGAGAAAAAGGCCAAATTGGATGAAGGCAATGTAAAGGTACAGGAGTGGGAAGTACTCATGTGGAACTACCAACAGGCACTGCCAATTTCCAAACCAGGAGAAAAGTGGTTGCCTATGGAAAAAATCTTCAACTTTCCAGTACAATAGGTTTTTATCGCACTATTTCATGGGATGTGCCTTCAATAATTCTTGTGCGGTATAGAAGCCCTCTTTGTCTTTGATTTGCTTACGGATTTCTTTGACCTTGTCTGGATTGATTACCGAGGATTTATTCCCAAAACTGTTTCTGACATACGTCAATACAGCCGCTATTTCCTCATCATTCAACATACCTCCAAATGGGGTCATAGGTACCTGTCCGGGATAGGTCTTGCCTTTCACATCAATAGGTCCCATGATGCCATTTAATGTCAACTTGATAAGACGTTCTTCGCTACCTGTTACCCATGGTATACCTGCCAAAGGCGGAAATTGAGAAGCTGTAAGTCCATTACCATCAGGTTGATGACAGGTAATACAAAATCCTTCCCTCTTATAAATTTTCTCTCCTTGCACAAATAGTTCTTTTGCAGCTCCTTCCAAATGGGTTTTTGCCCCCCCTTCGGGAGTCTCTCCTAGATTGTGGCCATTGATATGAGCCAATGCAGCCTCATGTGGTTTAATCATCCAATTGTCTAAAGTTGATTCACCCGCTACCTCTATAATTGGGAGTCCGACTTCCTTATCCAACCATGAAGCCGCAACAAATGCTTCCAAACGCACTCGTGGATTTTCATCTTGAGCGGCTTTTAACAATAATACGGCCTGATTCTTCATCTGATGTCCAGCGTATCTCAACACTTTAACGGTAGCAGCACGAGCTCTAAAATCATTGGCATTCAACAATTGTTCAAGTAGGGTAGCATCAATCTTATTTAGCCCCCAACTTACCCACAATGCCTCAAGCAAATGATGTTCATGTCTTTTATCTGTTTTATCCAAATTACTTGCCCAATCATTTAACTTGGTCAACACCTTGGCTTGATCTCTTGCTCTTAATTCCCTTCTTGTGCGATATCTCGAACGGTATTCTGGAAGTTTTAGATTGTTCAATAATTCATCAATTGTGGCATCAACAATTTTAGCTGGTTTCACCAACGGCCTTGAAGGGTATGTTATTCTATATATTCTACCATGAACATGATCTCTCAATGGATCTCGGGCATTATGCTGCATATGGCCGACCAACACATTATGCCAATCAACCAAATACAAGGACCCATCAGGAGCAAATTCCATATCAACAGGGCGGAACTTGGTATCTGAGGAAGTAACCAAATCCAGTCGGTGTTGGCTTTTGTATCCTGCACTTTTGGAATCGTCTACCATGGTATGCTGCTTGGTACCTAAGAAACCGATGGTGTTGTTAATTATCAAATCGCCTTGAACCTCATCAGGAAAATGGCGACTTGAAATAAACTCAAGGCCAGAAGTTGGCCTTACCCTATGAGCATCTTCAATCAAGTTTTTCGGTAAGGGAGATGCCTTACCATAACGTGACTTTATAGTTCCTGGCATCATCCAAGTCATATCAGGGCCCGAAGTATGGGCAAAGAAATTTTGTCCCCATTCGTCAAAAGCAATTCCCCAAGGATTCGGTATCGGCAGTTGGGCCGTACGCTCCAGATGATGTCTTTGTGGGCTATAGCGATAGAATCCTCCGTTGGTTGCACGAACGGGTCCATATGCAGTTTCAACGTTAGTATGCAAGAATACACCCTCCCCCATATAGATGGCTCCTGATGGATCTGCGGTAAATGCCCCCGCTGTATGATGGGTATCATGATCATCGAAACCACTTAGAATAATTTCGGTCTCATCTGCTTTATCATCTCCATTTGTATCTTTTAATAACACAAGATTAGTTCCTTGCGAAACATAAACACCTTCAGGCGCAAATTCAAAGCCAATAGTAAGGTGCAAGTTGTCTACAAAGGTCGTCTGCTTATCAGCCTTGCCGTCATTATTGGTGTCTTCCAATATTATCAGCTTGTCGTTGGGTTTGCTATCACCAGGTTTATAGTGTGGATAGGTGGGCATTACTCCAACCCAAAGTCTTCCTTTATTATCAAATGACAACTGTACGGGGTTGGCCAAGTCTGGAAACTCCCTTTCGGAGGCAAACAATTCTAACTTATAGCCTTCGGCTACTTTGATTCGATCTAAAGCTTCTTGACCATATAAATACCCTTCATTAGCATCACCTTGCCCTTTGTTATAATTAGTTTTGACTTCAGGGAGTTCCCTTGTTTTAGCGTCGGCAACTGTTAAGTCCATTATTTTCCCCTTAGTCGCCTGCCATATCGCTTGATCACGTATAGCCGTCATTTGTCGGATTTTTTCTATTTCAAAGGGATAGTTGTCGGGACCAAAAGGATCATACCTTCGGCCGTAGGCATGTACCCCGTTTGGGATCTTAAAATCATTATGCCAAAACCAATTTTTTTCTAGTATCGCTTCATTTACCAACTCACGATTTTTCTCAGCACTACTTTTTACTT
>CAZYQR010000361.1:0-2932 GCA_964649755.1 uncultured Maribacter sp.
AATATAAAATCCTTTCCCTGCTTCCCATGAAAAGGCTATACCGACTAATTCTGCTGTGAGCGGATTCAATCCTGTGGTTTCGGTATCAAAACAAACCGAGGTTTGCTTCATTAGGTTTTGCATGAAGAAGTTCATAGCCATGCCACTTGTGACACTCTGATACACATGCGAAACATCCTTTATAGTCTTTCTGCCTGAAGTTGCTTTGATAGTAGCAGGTGCATTACCTTCATTGCCGAAGAGTGAAAATTGCCCACCACCTGCTTCAGTCACCACTTTCTTGGATGCTGGAGTATCATTATTCTTTGCGCTTGCTTCTTCAGCTTCTTGGGAAAATATTTTGATGAATTGGTCTTTAAGTCGTCTAAATTCGAGTTCATTAAAAATCTCATGTACCTTATCATTATCCGGTACGGACATTTCATAGTCCTTGGCATCAAATTTTACGTCGACAGTGGTACAAATTGTTGCGAGTTTCTTTGAAAGCAAACCGAGTTCGCCGTTTTCCTCAACCTTCTCTTTCATTTTGCCTTTCAACTTATCGGTATTGGCCAATAGGCCTTCCATAGAGCCGAACTCATCAATGAATTTTTTTGCAGTCTTGTCACCTACACCAGGAAGACCTGGAATATTGTCACTCGCATCACCCATCATGCCCAAGTAGTCGATAACTTGTTCTGGACGTACTACCCCAAAACGTTTTTGTATTTCGGGAATTCCCCATATTTCAATGCCGTTGCCCATACGGGCCGGTTTGTACATAAAGATATTCTCTGAAACCAATTGCCCAAAATCCTTATCAGGCGTCACCATATAGACTTTGTAATCTTCTTGCTCGGCTTGTTTGGCCAAAGTGCCAATGATATCATCGGCTTCCCAGCCTTCCAAAACGACAACAGGAATATGCATGGCTTTTAATATTTCCTGGATAAAAGGCACCGCAATTTTTATGGCATCAGGGGTTTCTAATCTATTTGCCTTGTAATCTGGGAACATTTCGGTTCGTTCTACACTTCCGCCTTTATCAAAACATACGGCAAGGTGATCTGGTTTTTCCCTTTTAATTACATCGAAAAGAGAATTAGTGAACCCCATTATGGCTGAGGTATCCATTCCTTTTGAATTTATTCTTGGGTTTTTAATAAGGGCATAATACCCGCGGAATATCAAGGCGAATGCATCAAGTAAAAAGAGTCGTTTTTGTTCGGCCATTTTTGGTGTTCTTGTTGAATTTTAAAACTACGAAGTTTATCTTCCTAGCAATTAAATTTAAGATTTAATAAAAGAATCGGAAGGATTGTTCACATGACCTTCTTCGGAATATTGTCTATAGGTGAAACCGGGTTGAATACAGTAGCTGCCAGTTTCCCCTTTTTTGTTCATGGCAATGAAACCTATCTGGAAATCGGTATTGTCCTTGTTCTTTGCAATGATTCGTTGTACACCTTCTTCACAAGCCTCTTGAGGTGACTTTCCTTGGCGCATTAATTCAACAATTAAAAAACTACCTACGGTACGCACCACTTCTTCGCCCACCCCGGTAGCAGTTGCTCCACCAATTTCATTATCAACGAAAAGCCCGGCTCCAATTATAGGGGAATCACCCACGCGTCCTCCATATTTATAGGCCATCCCACTTGTTGTACAGGCACCGGAAATATCACCATACTTATCAATAGCCAACATGCCAATAGTGTCGTGGTTTTCGATGTTGATGATGGGTTTGTATTGTGAGGTTTTTTTCCATTCCAACCATTCTTGTTTAGATTTTTCGGTAAGCAAGTCAACCTTTTCAAATCCTTTTTCGTAGGCAAATTGCTCAGCACCTTTACCAGCCAACATTACATGAGGTGTATCTTCCATAACCTTGCGTGCCACAGAAACTGGGTGGGCAATGTTTTGCATACAAAGAACGGCTCCACAATTACCATCCTTATCCATGATACAGGCATCCAAGGTTACGTTCCCGTTTCTGTCTGGGCGACCACCATTTCCTACGGTTTGGTTGTTTACATCGGCCTCTTCGATCATAACACCTTGCTCGACAGCATCTAAAGACCTTCCTCCATCTTTTAATACCTCCCAAGCTTTGGCAGTTGCGTTTTGAAAATTCCAAGTGCAAATGGCTATAGGTTTGATCCCGATTGAACTATCAACGGACTTGTTGTTTTCAGCTTTGGTTTCCTGGCATGAAGCTAGTATGGGTGCGGAAATCAATCCGGCCGTAATTGTGCTTGAATTTTTCAGGAACTTTCTTCGTTTCATCTATTTGTGTTGCTTAATTTTAGAGCGCTAAATATAAGCAATATGTTAGTAGAAGTTTGTGCCAATTCTTTAGAATCTGCAATGAATGCCCAAAAGGCTGGGGCAGATAGAATTGAACTTTGTGCCGAGTTGGCCGTTGGTGGAATTACCCCATCTTTTGGTCTTTTGAAATGTATCAAAGCAAACTTAAAAATTCCCGTTCATGTACTTATTCGTCCTCGAAGTGGGGATTTTAGCAATTCAGATGGGGAGTTCGATATAATGAAAAGGGATATAGAACTTTGTGTTGAACTGGGTTTCGACGGAATTGTTTCAGGCATTTTGCATAAAGATTTTACTTTGGACGTTGAACGCACCAAAGCTTTGATTGATTTGTCCGGTAACTTAAAATTTACTTTTCATCGTGCTTTTGATTGGGTGTTGGATCCGTTATCAACAATGAAACAATTGGAAACTTTGGGAGTTGATTACATCTTATCATCTGGACAACAAAATTCGGCATTGCAGGGATTTGGATTATTAAAGGATTTAAACGAAAGAACAACAACCTGTTCTATTATGCCCGGCGGAGGAATAAATGCCGATAATGTCGAAGGTTTTAAAAACAATGGGTTCGAAGCGGTTCATTTGTCAGGAACGAAATATATTAAGCGATTGGATGTTAATC
>CAZYQR010000362.1:0-2928 GCA_964649755.1 uncultured Maribacter sp.
GTGGAAAATATGATAAGATCATATTGTTCTTTGAATTGAACACGAACACTACAGAAACCTATTATATTGATGACTTTATGCTTTATGGTACTGGCGGCGGTGGTACAACCTGTACACCAGAAACCAGTCAATCATTGGATGCGACGGACTTTGATTTGACTTTCCAAACAGATCCGGGTGCTAGTGTTGGTTCGTTTGATGCTGTGTTAACAACCATTGCAAATCCTGATTTTGATAATGCGGTGAACCCTTCATGTCAAGTGGGTCAAATCGATAGGAGTGGCAGTGCGCTATTTGCAAACAATCAAATTGAATTCACTTCAAAATTTGATTTTAATGCAAATGCAGGGTTTAAACTCAAAGTATGGTCTCCTGTAGCGGGTACCAATGTGTTGCTAAAACTTGAGGACAAAGCAGATGCAGGGATTAATACAGAAGTGGGAGCTGTTACTACCACTGCAAGTGCATGGGAAGAATTAACTTTTGACTTTGCAAGCAGTGAAAGTGGAAAATATGATAAGATCATATTGTTCTTTGAATTGAACACGAACACTACAGAGACCTATTATATTGACGACTTTAGGCTTTATGGTACTGGCGGCGGTGGCGGTGGCTCACTGGCTACCTTCCCATTAGACTTTGAAGATGGAGTTTTAATTTTCAATGCTTTTGAAGGTGCTACGACGGCTGTTATTGATAATCCTCAAACAACAGGAAATACTTCTTCCAAAGTATTGGAATTGGTGAAGCCTGCCGGAGTTCCTTTTTACGCAGGAATAAATTCCGATCAAACCCTTAACGGACCGTCGATAGATTTAGCCAATGGGTTCATATTCAAGGTCAAAGTTTGGTCTCCTAAGGCTGGGATTAATGTTCGAATGCGATTAGAGCAGGAACCTGGTGTTATAGATCCTCCGGCCTATGAGATTTTCCAAACACTTGGTAATGCCAATGAATGGGTGACTTTGACGTTTGATTTTTCTAGCCAGGCAATGTCGAACTATGTTTATACAAGGCTTGTTCTAAATACGGATTGGGATACTGATCCAGCGGGCGGTGAAACGTATTATATGGATGATATTACTCAAGAATAAATAAGAATACCAATAATGAGTTAGGAAAAAGGTTAGCAGGTATCATCTAACCTTTTTTTGCCTAAATTGTCAAGTCAAAGAAGACAGCTTCAATTTGGGGATACTTTTTGCTCCTAGGAATGAAATAAAAAGACATTTATAAAAGTCTTTTATTAAAGAATAGAGAAGGGCGACAGTTTTTATTGTTTTGTTGAAATTAAATCTAACGGTTATTGTTATGGAACACACAAAAAAGAGGCACTACTTATCAAGGATAACGGCATTGCTTATTGTAGCTTTATTATTCGTTAATTGCACAACAAAGACCAAAGAAAGTTCTGAGATTGTAGAGACGGCGAATGAACCAAAAAAGATATCCGTAATGAAAATGAAGGGTAACATATATACAACCGCCCATAAAACCGATCTAAAACTTGCCAAGACAGGAGAATTGGCTTTCGGTGAATTTAAACAACCCTTAGAAACCGAAATAGATGTACTTGTAGATCCTAACAAGCAATTTCAGACGTTAATGGGTATAGGGGCTGCGTTAACTGATGCCGCTGCCGAAACTTTTTATAAACTATCGGAGGAAAACCAGAAAAGGTTTTTAGAAGCTTATTACGATAAGGAAGAAGGAATTGGTTACTCTTTAGGAAGAACTATTATACATAGTTGCGATTTTTCAACGGGCAGTTATACGTACGTAGACGAAGGCGATGCCGAACTGAAAACGTTCAATATAGATCATGACCGTCAATATCGATTACCTTTTACCAAAAAGGCCATAGCAGCTGCAGGAGGTAAATTAACCATGTATGCCAGTCCTTGGAGCCCACCAGCATTCATGAAAACCAACAATAATATGCTACAAGGCGGAAAACTGAAACCTGATTTTTTTCAGCCATGGGCCAATTATTATGTGAAATTTATTGAAGCCTATGAAGCAGAGGGCATTCCTATTTGGGGGCTAACTATTCAAAACGAACCCATGGCGGTACAACGTTGGGAATCCTGTATTTATAGCGCAGAGGAAGAACGTGACTTTTTAAAGAATTATCTCGGACCTACCTTGGAAAAAGCAGGTATGGGAGATAAAAATATCATCGTATGGGATCATAACAGGGACTTGCTTTTTCAAAGGGCAAGTGTAATCTTAAATGATCCTGATGCAGCAAAATATGTTTGGGGAACTGGTTTTCATTGGTATGAAGATTGGAAAGACGGTATACCCATGTTCGACAATGTACAGAATGTAAATGAGGTGTTTCCTGATAAAAAACTGATTTTTACCGAAGGGTGTAACGAAGGATATGACATTGATAAAATAGAAGAAGTAAGGCTTGCCGAACGTTACGGAAGATCTATGATCAATGATTTTAACAATGGCACCGTGGCCTGGACCGATTGGAATATTCTTTTAGATGAGACTGGTGGCCCAAACCATGTGGGTAATCTATGTTTTGCTCCGGCTCATGGAGATACAAAAACAGGTGAACTCACGCTTACGAATTCCTATTACTATATTGGTCATTTCTCTAAATTTATTCGCCCTGGCGCTAAGAGAATCAGTAGTGTTTCCAGTGCAAATAGTATATTATCAACTGCGTTCATAAATGAGGATGGCAGTATAGTCATAATAGCAATGAACCAAAGTGATAAGCCCCTAGATTATAGCGTAACTGTTGATGCGAATACCACGAATGTAAGTATCCCTAGTCATGCCATTCAGTCCATAGTATTATCCGTTTAAAAATGTATAAAGAAAAAAAGTAAAGATCAAAATTACAAAACCATACCAACCAATTAAACGCTAACATAAGATGCAAAAAGCCGATTCTGCAATAAAAATGAG
>CAZYQR010000363.1:0-2890 GCA_964649755.1 uncultured Maribacter sp.
TTATTAGATTAATTCGTTGTATAAAAATTACAGCCGATTTTCATTTTCTAATAAAACATAAGGAGTTGAGCTAATAATAAGCTCCTAATTCAAGGTAAGTAAAAGGCAAGCTTTGGGGAAGCAATTTGCTAATCAAAAGTAAAATATATGAGAGTAGGTATTTCAATATTGTTGTGTAACCCTCATTATTTGTTGTGAAATGAAATAATCACCATTTTCAATGTATTTCAACGGATTTTTATGCATTTCATGGAGTTTTTGTAGTGAAAGTTCATCCATAGCAATTAATGTTGAATTTAAAGGAAAAGAAGCGAAACTGACCTAAACTAAAAAGAGCCTTGTTCTTAAAAACAAAGCTCTTTTACGAGAACACTATATGAAAATGAAAAATTTTATTTAGTTTTTATTGCCATACCTCTTTCAGTATCACATTGCTAATGTACAGTGAAAGTTGAGCAAGCTAAACTAAATGTTGTGAACTTGTATATTCTTGTGGTGTGGTATTTACCAGTTGTTATTACAAATAAAAAGAGGCGCTAATTGCGCCTCTCACTACAAATGATTTTTCTATATTAAGAATTCATTGCGGATATGATAAACTCTTTAAAGTCCTTTGAAATAGGAATTAAGTTATTATTAATCATAACATCCTTTGAATTTATAGCATCAATATGATCCACATTAACAATATACGATTTGTGTGCCCTATAGAATTTCTTCTTTGGTAACTTTTCCAAATAATCTTTCAATGGTGAGCGCACTAAGAACTTCTTGTCAACTGTGTTCACTTCCAAATAAACATTATCAGCTTTAATGAATTGAATATCCCCAAACTGTATTCTATAATATAAATGCTGTTTCTTAACGAAGATTGAATCCTTTAGAACAGAATTGGACATTGGTACGTCATCATCGCTCATGATCTCCCCAGAAGAAGATTTGCCTGTACCATACGTAAAATTAGAAAGGGCTATTTCTATTGATGTATATAAATCTTGCTGCTCAAATGGTTTTACCAAATAGCCGTTAGGTTTAACAGTTTTTGCATTTTCTACGGTTGCTCTATCCGAGTTTGAGGTAACGAATATAAAAGGAATGTCATAATTCTCGCGAATATGCTTTCCGAGATCAATTCCAGTTTTATCTGAGGCTAGGATTATATCAATCAAAACAAGATCTACTTGTTCTGCTTTCAAAACTCTTTCGGCTTGCTCATAAACAATAACATTGTCAACAATCTCATAACCAATCTCCTCTAGCATGGATTGCATATCGTCGGCAATAATTACATTGTCCTCAACAATAAGTATTCTAATAGGTCGTTCCAAGGCGGTAGTGATTTAGATTGTTATAACTCAAAATTACAAAAAATATTATTACTGATGTAAAATAACAGGGCCAACAGAAATATACTGATGGCTAGCTTTTTAAGTTCTGGATCCAACAATGACGGGTTTTCAGCTTTATATACTCGTTTTAAATGCAATAATATCGGAATGAAAACTACAAGTGGTACTAACTGTGTATAACATTGAAAATTCAAGATAATAAAAGTCAGAATGCTAAGTAAACCGACTATCAATAGAACCGTGTGATATTTAATGCCATTGGCATATCCCATTTGGACCACAAGCGTATTTTTGTTGGCATTTTTGTCAGAATCATGGTCCCTCAGATTATTCAAGTTCAATACACCTGTACTTAAGACACCCAAAGATATAGCTGGAAGAATTGACAAAGAGTTAATATTCTTAGTGTAAAGAAACATTGACCCCAATACCGCAAGCAATCCAAAAAATACAAAAACAAAGATATCCCCTAATCCTCGGTATCCGTAGGCAGATGAACCAACTGTATATTTAATGGCTGACCAAATACTTAATCCACCAAGTGCCATAAACAACACTATATATTCAATGTTCTCTAGACCGAAAGACAAGTAGACAACTGCAATAACCAAGATGATATTGATGATGATAGAGACTATGATACCTCTTTTTAGGCTTTTTCGTGTAAGTAAGCCACTTTGCAGAGCTCTCTTTGGGCCTATTCTCTCTTCATTGTCAGTACCCTTAACACCATCGCCATAATCATTGGCAAAGTTGGATGTGATTTGAAAACCAATTGCGGTCAATATGGCCAAAATGAAAATGGAATTATTACTCTTACCCTGAAAATTAGCAAGTGCTGTACCCACCAATACTCCAGAAACTGATAGCGGAAGTGTTCTTAATCTAGCCGCGTGGATCCATGCAGATATTTTTGGCAATCTAGTAAGGGTCTTCTATTTGCAAACGTTTACCTTCTTTGTAAGAAGCAACGAAAGCATCATTAAATCCTAAATCGACCAATTGTTTGCGAAATTTTTGAGCTTCTTGCAAGGTTTCAAAATTCCCAAGCGAATATGAATAGAATGGATTTGTCTTTACAAAAAGGGTATTTGTCAAAGCCTCTGATGCCAAGGTAATATTGTTATCAACAAACGATTTTATCTGAACGGAATAAATCTTTTCTTTTTCCAAGAAATTCTTGGCCAAGTAAAACTCCTTTACCAAACTCAATTCCTCGTTTTGTTGTCTTAGATTATCAATTCGTGCCTTATGGGCCTCTAAACTGTCTATAGACACCAAAAGGTTGTTACTGTTTTCAAAGTTGTTAGACTTGCTTAAACCAGCTGTAAAAGATGTTATGGCTAAAGTCCCAATAAGGAATAGTCCAGTAATCCCTGCTAATAAATTACGCTGGATCTTACTTTTTTTAAGCTCTTTGTTCTTGATTTTTATTTGATCTAAAAGACGTTCATTAATAATCTGCGCCTTGTCGATATCCTTATGCAATTCGAGTAAATCGCTTTCTTCTATAAATGGCATGTGACATTAGGTTTTTAGGG
>CAZYQR010000364.1:0-2876 GCA_964649755.1 uncultured Maribacter sp.
CTATTCGTATTGATTAAATGGTTGTAAATTTAAGAAAATTTAGAGAGGAAAAAACCCTTGTCTGGTTCCAAATAAAGCGCAAGTGTCAAGTTCAAGTTCATAAGAGTTTATAAGAGTTTATAAGTTTGGGAGTTTATCTAATCTCCGAAAAGTTTTCTTCGATTACTGCCAACTTTTTTCACTCACTTTCAATTATTTCTTCAATAGTCTGGGCCAATTTGAAATCCTTTTCGGTGACACCCCCTGCATCATGGGTATTTAATCGAATATTTAGGGTCTTATACACATTGCTCCAATCTGGATGGTGATTTTGTGCTTCGCACTCAAAGGCAATCCGTGTCATGATTGAAAAAGTTTCCTTGAAATTCTTGAATTCGAAGGTAGTTTCAATAGCCCCATCAATATATTCCCAACCTTTTAAATTCTGTAATTGTAGCCTTATTTCTGCTTCACTTAATTTTGTCATGATTCTAGTTTTATACAAAGGTATGAAAGCAAAATACTTGTGATAACCTAAATTAAATCAAAATATGATGGTCTATGATTTCCTGATACGTCATTTGAAGATTTTTTGGAAGTTTATTGGTCTTGGCAAGTACGGCCAAATAGCGTTCATTATTGGTTGTGTAAACCCTTTTGAAAATTGGATTGAACTTACCTATACGATCAACCACCTCCTTTATAAACTCATCATGATGAACCAAGTCCTTGCTTCCTAAATGGAATATGCCGCTTTTATTTTGGTTGATCAAATAATGGATTTGTTGCGTTAATTTATCATCATGGGTAACATTCATGATTAGGTTGGGAAATACTTCTATAGGCTCATTGTTCCAAATAAGGTTCTTAATTGCCTTGATTCTTGGTGATGAATTGCCGAATACCATGGGAACCCTTAATATTGCTGTTTTTTCCTTGGGTAGTCGCAACAACATATTCTCAATCTTGATTTTCAGTTTACCATAAATGCTTTCGGAGAGGGTTTTATCATTCTCATACGATGGATATTTACTATAGGCGTCAAAAACATTGGCTGAAGAGATAAAGAACAGTTTACAATCATTTTCCGAAATGTATTCTACAAGATGTTGATGTGCTTGAATTTGGGAAGCAAAGTTTCCCCTTAGTGAAGAAATTATGATTTGGGGACGAATTTTTTTCAATAATTGGAAAATATCGTCCTCTTCCATATCATATTTAAAAAATTGCTGATTTCCTTCGAAGGACCTTCTTGCGGAATTATAAGTACCATAAGTATCAAAATAGGAACAGAGCTCTTTATAGAGGGCATTACCAATGAATCCACTTGCGCCTAAAATCAATATTTTTTGACCTCCTTCCTCCATTAATCAACAAAGCTTCTTTATCTATGATTTAGCCTTTATAAAAGGGCAGTTTTACAACTGTTGCAGGAATTGCATTTTTCCTTATCTGGATATTGATTTTACTTCCTGCTTCTGAGAAAATGTTAGGGACGTAACCCAAACCAATACCTTTACCAAGTGACGGGGACATGGTCCCTGAGGTTACCTCTCCAATAGTTTTTCCTTGTCCATCTACAATGTCATATCCTTGACGTGGAATACCACGGTCATCCAATTCAAAAGCAATGAGTTTACGCTTTGGCCCATGCTCTTTTTCTTTGGCCAATGCCTCGCTATTTACGAAATCCTTGGTGAATTTTGTAATCCAACTAAGACCCGCTTCAAAGGGCGACGTCTCATCGGTAATGTCATTACCGTACAGGCAATAGCCCATTTCCAATCTTAAGGTGTCCCTAGCGGCCAAACCAATTGGCTTTATTCCAAAATCGGTACCTACTTCAAAAATGGTATCCCAAACTTGTTTTACCTCGCTATTCTTGCAATAAATTTCAAATCCGCCAGAACCGGTATATCCAGTTGCCGAGATAATTACATGCTCAATACCTGCAAAGTCACCTACAACAAAATTGTAAAATTTGATAGCACTCAAATCCACGGAAGTGATGCTCTGCATAGCTTCAACTGCTTTTGGGCCTTGAATTGCCAAAAGGGAATAACCTTCTGAAAGGTTTTTCATATCAGCATTGAATGTTTCATTGTATTTTGAAATATGATGCCAATCCTTTTCAATATTAGATGCGTTGACTACCAAGAGATAGGTTTCTTCCTTAACTTTATAAACAATCAAATCATCTACTATACCACCTGTTTCATTAGGCAAACAACTATATTGAGCTTTGCCTACAATAAGTTTGGATGCGTCATTGGAAGTGACTTTCTGTATTAAATTTAACGCATTAGGTCCTTCAATCAAGAACTCTCCCATATGGGAAACATCAAAAACGCCAACCCCTTTTCTAACGGTTTCGTGCTCAATATTAATCCCTTCATAAGAGACAGGCATATTGTATCCTGCAAAGGGTACCACTTTAGCTCCAAGGGATTCGTGCGTTTCAGATAAGGCGGTATTTTTCATAGAACACTAGTTTAAGTTGGGCAAATTTATTCAAAATATGAAGATGACAACGCCCTCTTAACTAATGTTTTGGTTTTTCCTTCTGAAAAGTAATAAGATGATTAGCGACGATTTATCAGATATGCTTTCAATTCGCCATATGTATTGATTTTTATGGACTTCTTTTCCTTACCCATCACTTTTTGTATTTGTAATGGAATCTCCAAAGTAGTATCAATAGTTTCTTCAACGACATCCAAAAATTTAACCGGATGTGCAGTTTCCAAAAATACGCCATAGGTATTTGTATGTGATTTTTGATATTGCTTTAGGCCTAAATAACCAACAGCACCATGAGGGTCAGCAATGTAATTGGATATCTCGTGAATTTGAACCATAGCTTTCTTTGTCTGCTCATCAGTAAAGGAGTATGAGCT
>CAZYQR010000365.1:0-2857 GCA_964649755.1 uncultured Maribacter sp.
ATCTCAGCAATCTCAGCATATTTCTTTCCATCTATTCGATTCAATAAAAAAGTGGTCCGCTGGTTTTCGGGTAAGGCATCCAAGGCTTTGTCCAACTTTTCCTTGAACTCGTTTTCTTCCATTAAATATTCTGGGGACTCGTAATTGGTGTTATTTACCTTGTCCGCATGCTTTAATCGAACTTTTTCTGCCTTAATAACATTAAGGTATAGATTATTGGCAATGGTATAAACATATGCTTTTGCTTTTGCAGGTGTAACCTTGGCACAGTTCTCCCAAAGTTTTACAAAAGCCTCCTGCACGGCATCATAAGCCTTCTCTTCATTACCGAACTTATAATATATATAGTTAAAAACCGTTTTGGAATTAGCCCTAAAGAGATTGCTATATACCTCTTCCTCGCATACATTATCTTTTGTGTTGGTGTTCAATTAGTTGGTTTTGCACCAAAGATATTTGAAAAAAATGAAATAATGGGGTAGGGTATTTTTAAAGTTGGTTGTTTTATGGTCATACGAACAAAAAAAATCCAAATCGTTATGAAAAAGTTTTTTAATTACGCATTTTACGCTAGCCTTCTAATAATAGGGCTTACGTTCACTTCTTGTCAGGATGAGTTTGAACAGTTACCTGAAGATCAAGCACAGCAAGAGGCTATCGCTGTCAATTCCACAACAGCCAAATTAATTGAGGAAACAAGTTCCAATGATGGTTCTTTCGACAATATTGTTGATGAATCTAGCTGTTTCAATATTAAATTCCCTTATGCTGTAAGAGTCCATGGTGTTGAATTAACCATTAATACGGTTCAAGACCTAGATGCCATTGAAGATATCTATGATGCCTTGGAAGCGGATGATGATATTTTGGATATTATCTTTCCGATAACAATTACAATGGCAGATTATGCCGATATTACTATAAACGGGATTGAAGGTTTACGTGAACTTGCTCAAGAATGTAAAGAGGGCGGTGATGATGATGATATTGAGTGTATAGATTTTGTATATCCAATTACGATGTACACATTTGACCTTAATAATCAGGAAACAGGAAATGTTTCTATAGAAGGCGATAAAGACCTTAGACGTTTCTTCGCTGGCTTGGATGAGAATGATTTGATCAGCATGGGTTTTCCAGTTACGCTAAAACTTTATGATGGTTCAACAATGGTTGTTGATTCAAATGCAGAATTAGCCAATGCTATTGAAAATGCCAAGGACTTATGTGATGAAGATGATGACAATGATTATAACGACGATGATTTTACCCAAGAACGTTTGGAAAACTATTTGGTTGAATGCCCTTGGTTGATTCACGAAGTGAAAAGAGAAAACCAATTGCAGACAGATCAGTACATTGATTATGTAATGAATTTTACGGAAGATGGTGCTGTGAAAATAGTAGACAGAGAAGGTAATATGTTGAATGGAACATGGTCTACTAGAGTAGCCGAACATAGGGTGCTATTAAAATTAGAGTTTACCGAATTGGTTGACTTCACTTTAGAATGGTATGTTTATGAGATTGGTGAAGGTAAAATCAAATTGTATGCCGGTGATGGAGATAAAATCATCATGTACAGAGGTTGTGATATAATCAATGACGATCCAAATACTTTACGTGAAGTACTTTCAGAGTGCAGCTGGATTATCAAGAGAGTATTCAACGAAGGTCAGGAAATCAAACGATTGTTAGGTTTTGAATTTAAATTCATGCCAGAAGGAGTAGTTACTTTAAGTAATGGTGATTATGTTTCTGAAGGCAGTTGGGAAATTACTGCCAACGAACAAGGAAGATTAGTTATGGCCATTACCATGGGTGATGAACCTGGAGTAAGTTTTTCATGGCCGTTGAGCGAACTTAGACAGGACCGTTTAAAGTTTGAGGTTCCTGGTACCGACTACGAATTGGTTCTTGAAAGAAACTGTGATAACGATGATACCGATGAAGACGTAACTTGGATAAGGGGATTGTTCAATGATACACAATGGGAAATCGCTTTGTTCTCGCAAAATGAGGACCCACTTACCGAAGCTTACGGCGGTTATACTTATGAATTTGGTATGGATGGTACCATAACTGTTCTTGAAATGAATATGAATATGGTGATGCAAGAAATAAGTACAGGCAAATGGTACGTGTATCGCAACAGTGATAACAAATTGGAAATGATCATTCGTTTTGGCTCAGATAGCAATTTCTATCCACTAGGTAATGATTACATAATTCTAGAGGTTGAAGAAAACCGATTGGAATTAAAGCATGAAAATAAAAATGGCGGATATGACCATCTAGTTTTTGAGAAGAAATAAATAATTGAATACCCCGATGCCATTGTGCCTCGGGGTATCTTTTTATGTATAAACCCAAAACCCTACCTATGAAACGAAGAACGATATTTATGGCAATTGCCTTGCTAAGTATGGGATTAATTATTTCCTGTAGTGAGGACGAAACAAAAGTTGAAGAAGATATTACTGCAGCCGATATGTCAGAAATAAAGGCCGCTGTTGAAGCTGGTGATTGGAGAATAACCAATTATACAGATGATGATATTGATGAAACCATTAATTATGTTGGTTACAGTTTTACCTTTAATACAGATGGGATTCTAGGCGCTACAGACGGGAATACTTCGGTGTCAGGAGCCTGGTCAATGACCACGTCGGATATTGATGAACTGGATTTTAATATATTTTTTACAACACCCGATATATTTGAAGTACTTGCAGATGATTGGGAAATAAACAAATATTCAAGTTCAAGAATTGAGCTGATTGATGTCAGCGAAGAGGACAATAGTACCGATTATTTGACCTTCGAGAAAATCCAAACCGGACCTTTTTGAAAGAAG
>CAZYQR010000366.1:0-2857 GCA_964649755.1 uncultured Maribacter sp.
AATATGGTTATCAGCAATATCCGCAATCTGTTTCAGGTATTCTTGCGTGCCCATAAAGTTCATCAAGAATGTTTGATGTAATTCCTTTAGTACAGGTACAATCCCATGCCTGATCTTATTTCGTAGGTATTTGGTTTCAGCATTGGATTGATCCTCGCGCCAGGCAAGATTTGAACTATTCGCAAATTCCAAAATCTGTGTTCTTGCAAATGGTAATAACGGTCTCAAAATATTTTTTGTTTGAGACGGGATACCAGTCAATCCTTTTATACCCGTACCACGTGATAGGTTAATGATAAATGTTTCAAGATTGTCATCTGCATGATGTGCAGTTACCAAAGTTTTGATACCATTTTGCAGCATTAAATCATTGAACCATTCATAGCGCAATTCCCTTGCCGCCATTTGCACAGAAACCTTTTTGCTATTGGCGTAAACAAGGGTTTCGAAATCCTTTTTAAAGTAGGATTTGCCCAACTTTTTTGCCAACTCCTGAACGAATTTTTCATCGGTGTCGCTCTCCTCCCCTCGAAGTTTAAAATTGCAATGTGCCAATGAGAAATCAAGCCCACATCGGGAACATAGATGTGCCAGTACAACGCTATCCAATCCGCCACTACAAGCCAATAAGAATTTATCTTGGAGCAACTTGGGAAAGTGATCTTGAATATGTTTTTTGAATTTGTCTAGCACGCCGCAAAATTACTTAAAGTTGTTCCCTTAGCCAATTCTGAATAACATTCAATAGTTCTACTTTACAAATATCATGATGCAGTTCATGGTAACCACCTTCTATCAATTCAAGAGTAGTGGAATTGCTATTTTCATGAAACTCTTTGGTTCCTTTAAAATCGATAATGGGGTCCGCAGTTCCGTGGACCAATAGCGTCTCAATCTTTAAACTTGATGCATTTGTAATGGCCCACTCTCCGGCATCGATAATAGGGAAAGAGAACATAGGACTTACTTTATCATGTATCAAAGGGTCCGACTTGTATTTTTCAACTTCCTCAGGTATGCTAGAAATTCCTTTAGGGTCCAATCCTGCAGGCAGTGTTATTGATGGCCAGATGTTCAACATTGCCTTTCCGAGGACCATTTTCCATTTTGGGGGCTGAAAGGCCAATCTTAAATATGGACTCGAGGCAATGATACCCCTTAAATTGGTCGTATTTCGCAAGGCATAATTCAAGACCAGATTGCCACCCATACTGTGCCCGTACAAGAATTGTGGTACTTGCGGAAATAAGGAACTTGCTTTTTCAATTACTTTATCCAATACTTGTAATAATGCTTCATAACTAGGACAATGTCCTTGCTTTCCACCAGATTTTCCATGACCAAAATTATCATAAATTACCACAGCCAATCCGGTACTTAAAAGCATTGGAATCACATTTTCCGTATAGCGCCCTGAATGCTCTCCAAAACCATGAACCAATACCACAACCCCTTTAACCTCATTTGGTTGCATGTACCCAGCATATATCTTGATATTATTGGATTCTATATTTAATTCTTGAATCTGCATGCAGTAAATTTACCTTTTATTATGGAAGTTCTAGCTGATGGGATTCTCAAGGACCTCGCGCATAGCTTTAGCTTTTAATAGACACTCCTCATATTCAAGTTCAGGAGAAGCTTTTGCCGTTAATGCACTGCCAACTGCATAGGAGACATATTTATTGGTTTCATTGAACAAAATACTACGTATAACAACATTAAAATCGAAATTATTAGCTGGAGTAAAATATCCTACAGCACCGCTATATAGTCCTCTTTTAAAAGCTTCCAGTTCTTCAATTATCTGCATTGCCGAAACCTTTGGAGCTCCAGTCATACTTCCCATAGGAAAGGTTGCCTTAATAATTTCAACTGGATTTTTATTCACTGAAACGCTACTTGTAATAGTCGATATCATCTGATGTACCTGTTCAAAAGTGTACACTTCACATAGTTCTTTAACTTCCACAGAACCTTTTAATGCGGTTTTGGACAAGTCGTTTCTTACCAAATCAACAATCATGATGTTTTCAGCCCTTTCTTTTGGGTCTTCTTTCAGTCTCGTTTTTAAGACCTTATCCTCTAATACATTATGGGACCTTTTAGCAGTTCCCTTAATGGGTTGTGAAATGATTTTAGTGCCTTCTTTTCTTAAATATCTTTCTGGTGAAGCAGAAAGCAGATATTTATCATTCAATCTAAGAAACGTGGCAAAAGGGGCTTTCGAAATAGAATTTAGCCTTTCATAGGTCCTAAATGGATCAATGCGGGTATTTTCAGCATAAAACTCTTGGCAAAAATTTGCTTCATAGATATCACCCCTATGAATATGTCGTAACATTTCTTCGGCGCCCTTAAAATATTCATCTTTGAAAACACGAAGTTTAATACGAATGTCCTCGGTAGTTTCAATTTCAGTATTTGGCTCTTGAAAATGATTTTTAATAGTATTAAGGTCGTCTTCAATCTCATCACTCACCATATTCAAATAATTGAATTCAACCATATCTCCCTTAATTTTGATTATTCTTTTAGGTTGGAAGAAAAGAAGTTCGGGAAAATCGAGTCCGTCATGATTATTGGATGACAACTTTTCCACATCATTTTTTAAATCATAGGAGAGATATCCAAAAATCCAGTCCTTGGTTTCTGACTGGTACTCTTTAAGGTTCTCAAAAGCATTTTGTGCATCGGTCTGTAACACCGTGAGCGCATCAACCGCTATAATTGCATCAAATGAACTATATTTTACTGGTGATATATCACCAGCAGAAGCAATCCGCAATTGTTGATCCCCTTTTCCAGCATCCGGTCTCGGCACCAGTTGGAGCCAGCCAAAACCTTATCGTACTTC
>CAZYQR010000367.1:0-2803 GCA_964649755.1 uncultured Maribacter sp.
TCATGTTGAATTATCATAAAGAGAATATTTTCAAAGGCCTTGGTTTTATGGCCGGCATCTCCTTAGTTCATTATTCAAATGCCAATTTTAAGGCCCCTAATACATCTACAAACACATTTGCCCTTAATGCAGGAATAATTTATGATTTGGATGGAGGTAAAACCTATGATTATATAAAAAGCGGACCTAAAGAAAAAATCATAGAACCTATTAAATACAATTTTGCCTTTAGATTTGGATTAAATGAAAGTGATGTCATTGATTCGGGCCAGTACCCTTTTTATATTGTCTCAGCCTATGCAGATAAAAGATTGGGAAGAAAAAGTGCAATTCAATTTGGGGCCGACGTTTATTTTTCTAACTTTTTAAAGGAATTGATATTATTTCAGTCCATTTCATTTCCCGAGAATGGGGTTTCAGCCGATGATGATTATAAACGGGTTGGGGTATTTTTGGGACATGAACTGTTTATTAATAGAATGTCAGTTATAACTCAATTAGGTTACTATGTTTATTATCCATTTGATTTTGAAGGGCAGATGTATAATAGGGTGGGCTTGAAAAGATATTTTGGAAATAAGGTCTTTGGTGCCATTACATTAAAATCACATGGAGCAAAAGCGGAGGCGGTTGAATTTGGAATAGGTGTAAGATTATGAAAAAAGTCGTGGGCATAATGTTTATTATAATGTTGTTTTCTTGTAACAATGAGGATGCACCGGATTGTTTTCAAAATGCAGGTGAAATTCTACGCACAGAAGTTGATGTGGATGATTTTTCGAAAATTACTGTGTTTGAGAAAGTGGAACTGATATTAAAACAAGGAGACGTACAGAAAGTGGAAATTGAAACTGGGGAGTTTCTTAAAAAAGAAGTTACGGCAAGCGTTGAAGGTGACCGATTGATATTACGAAATGGGAATGGGTGTAATTTCTTAAGGGATTATGGTCTAACTAAGGTTTATGTAACATCACCAAATATTACTGAAATTCGAAGTAGTACAGGGTTACCCATAAGGAGTGATGGTATATTAGGGTATCCTTCTTTGCAGTTGTTCTCTGAAAGTTTTACGGATCCTGAAGCGGAGACTACTGATGGCGAATTTGATTTGGAATTGGATTCAGAAAATGTAGTCGTAATAGTCAATGGCATTGCGTATTTTAAATTAAAGGGAAATGCTGGGAATTTAAGCATTACAGTTGCAGCGGGAGATTCTCGAATTGAAGCAGAAACCTTAGTTGTGAACAATGTGAGTTTAGATCATAGAGGCACTAATGATGTGCAAATTAATCCACAACAATCAATTTCAGGCGTTATTCGTGGTACTGGCGATGTTATCAGTTTTAACCAACCGACAGCGGTTGATGTTGAAGAGTTGTATACAGGAAGACTTATTTTTAAAAATTGAAATCCGTTCTAACATATCTAAAAAACTTATTTATCGCTCAAGCAGAAGAACTGGACAAAACCCAGTTGCAAGGAATCGAAAAAACGGATGATTTGCTAAATTCCTTAATCAAAGAAGAAAAGATTCCTGGTTTGGCCATCACTGTGCTGAATAAAGGAGAACTATTTTTTCAAAAAGGGTATGGATATGCTGATTTGGAAAGCATGAGCATAGTAGATCCGAAGCGAACTATTTTTAGGGTTGCGAGCGTATCTAAAAACATTGCTGCCACAGCTCTTGCACATATGGTAAAAGAGGGGTTGATTGACTTGGATTCTTCCTTATATCAATATATCCCTTATTTTCCCAAAAAGAAATACGATTTCACCATTCGACAATTGGCCGGCCACACGGCAGGAATAAGAGGATATAAAGGAAAAGAATACGGGTTGAACGAGGCTTATTCCATAAAGGATAGTTTACGAATCTTTAAAGATGATGAGTTGCTTTTTAAGCCAGGGACTAATTATCATTACAATAGTTTTGACTGGGTTTTGATTTCCTTGGCCATGCAAGAGGCCAGTGGTATCACGTTTGAAGAATATGTACAGGAAAAAGTATTGAAACCATTGGATTTACAAAATACCTTTCCTGAATTTATTGAAAGTTCAAGCAAGTTAGAGCTAAAGATGGATAATGAACTTGCAACATTTTATTCTAGAAACAGGATGGGATTTCGAAAGGCCATGCCTGTCAATAATCGGTACAAGTTAGCGGGGGGTGGTTATTTGTCCACTTCAGATGATATCGCCAAATTCGGACAGGCTTATCTAAACAACGATGTTTTGGATAAAACTGTTATTTCCGAGTTTCTAACTTCTGAAAATGTAAATGGAAATCCTACTTATTATGGGTTGGGCTGGCAAGTGAGTGAAGATAAAAAAGGAAGGCCGTTTTACGGCCATGTCGGGAATGGCGTTGGAGGCTATTCCAACCTTTTTATTTACCCTAAAGAACAAATGGTATTCTCAATATTAATCAACTGTACGAATCCGCGAATACAGGATGTATTGGATAATTCCATCGACATGATTATCAGTAATTCTTAATAAACAATGCTTTTTTAGGAGAATTCTTCAATGAAATTTGTAATACCTAAAAAAAACAAAAAAATGCGTACGTAAAATTTGATTTTTAAATTTAATAATTACCTTAGCCTGAGATTTAGCAGTATAATGACAATGCAGTATTTTTATAACGGTTCTTATTTTTTCTTCTTTTTTAAAAGAGAAACGGGACTGTTGTAGTGTATTGCAAGCAAAATATAACATTGAGTCCCGTGAAAAACGGGACTTTTTTTGTTAAAAAAATGTCGAATAATTGTGGACAATAGTATAGCAATGAATTTAAAAATAG
>CAZYQR010000368.1:0-2788 GCA_964649755.1 uncultured Maribacter sp.
GAGCCTGCACTCTCCCGCATCTCCGCAAGGAAACCTCATGATCAACGTCTCAGGACTGACCAAGAACTACGGCGACCGGGTTGCCGTCGACACCATGGACTTCGACGTTGCCGCTGGCAAAGTCACCGGCTTCGTCGGGCCCAACGGTGCCGGGAAGTCGACCACGATGAGGATGATGGTTGGGCTCACACGGCCTGACGCTGGCGAGGTCCGCTACTCAGGCGTCAAGTACACCGACCTGTTGCACCCTGCGCGGGTTGTCGGATCCGTGCTGGACGCCCGGGTCATGCACCCCGGCCGCAGCGCCCGCAATCACCTGCGGGCCATGGCCGCTGTCTCGGGAATCGCAGCCGCTCGTGTCGATGAAGTCCTCCACACCGTTGGCCTCGAAACCGCTGCAAAGCAGCGAGCCGGTGGATTCTCGCTCGGCATGCGTCAACGACTGGCACTGGCCGGAGCACTGCTCGGCGACCCCGAGGTCCTGCTCCTCGACGAACCAGCCAACGGCCTTGACCCGGACGGCATTCGCTGGCTCCGCAACTACCTCCGCGATTTCGCCGACCAGGGCGGCACGGTCTTCGTGTCGAGCCACCTCATCAGCGAACTCTCGATGTTCGCCGATGACCTCGTCGTCATCGGCGGCGGACGGCTCGTTGCAGCCGACTCGCTCCGCAACATCACCGCCCGCAACGACGTCGAGGTGATCGTTGAAACTCCTCAGCCCGAGGACCTCGTCGCGTTGCTTGGCACCCACGACATCGCCAACGAGAGCACCGGTGATCGCCTCATCATTCGCGGACAGACACGAGCGGCAGTCTCACAGCTCGCCTTCGATCACCGAATCCGGCTCACCGAGCTGACCGAAACCTCCAAGTCGCTCGAAGACACTCTGCTCGACATGACCAGCGCGTCCGCCGAATTCGCCTCGGCCTGAACAGCCCACCCACACAGAGAACTCACGCAAGGAACGAACCCATGACTACCGCCACGTATCAACCCACCGATCGGACTGCGACCAATCGAGCAGCGACCCGGCCACTGGCCACAAGATCGCAGAACGACACCTTAAGAGCACTCCCGACGACGCTCAAAAGCGAGTGGATCAAACTTTCGACGATCCGATCGAACGGCGCGATTCTCGCTCTGACCATCGCGCTGAACGCAGTGGTGTCGTGGGCAGTCGCCAACTTCGTCACCGACGAGGGAGAACTGTTCGTTGACAAGGTCTTCGCGTTCTCAACCCTCTTCACGACGGTATTCGCGGCAATCGCCGGAATCCTCATCTTCAGCTCCGAAGCCCAACACGGCACCTTGGCCCCGACCCTGACCGCCCAACCGGCACGCCTTGTAACCGCCACGGCGAAGACGCTCATCGCTGCTTCGTTCGGTGCCGCACTCGGAGCGACCGGCCTCATCGCCGGGCTCGTGGGCGCATTCGCCTCCGACATCGAAACCGGCGATGCCTCCACCATGGTCGCCACGAGTCTTTGGGCGACTCTGTTTGTTGCTCTGGCATCGGTACTCGGTCTCGGCATCGGCATGATCGCCCGCCACAGCACAGCCGCCATCTCCAGGCTGCTGATCTGGTGGCTCGTTGTCGAGAACCTGCTCAACGTATTCATCGATGCTCGGCTTGCACGGTTCCTGCCGTTCGTCGCCGGCAACGGACTGCTCCAACTCGACGACCCCGCCGCCAGCGTCGGATCGCTCAGCATCGCCCTGACCAGGACCGAAAACGCCCTCATCTTCGGTGGCTACGCAACCATCGCACTCGCCATTGGAACCATGCTGCTCTCCCGACGAGACACCAACTAACTGGCCCCGACAGGCCCACCAGCCACAGTCCTCGGCCAAAGGGACAAGATCGTCTGGCGCAACCCCGCACGAGATCGGCGTCCGGTCGCTCCGCAAATCGGACCAGGTCGATTGCGAGTCAACCCGAACCGCCAAGTAACTGGCAGTCAACACCGGCGCGGTCGGCGCGTCCGAGGGCAGACCTGACCTGTGGATCACGAGTGAGCCCACAGGCTCCCACGAACCCGTCCCTCCTCGAAGGGAGTCGAAATGACAATGAGCCCAGTCCACACAGATCGTCGCCATATCTCAGCTCGCCGGTAGGTTCGAGGCGACCTCGCCAAGGATGCGGGGCTCCTCGGCGTGCTGTGGGTTGCGTACGCCATCGTGCGAGGAATCACCGCTGGAGACCTGGCGGCCGCAACCGACAACGCACGAGCGATCATCGATTTCCAACACGCTCTCGGTCTCCCGAGCGAAGCATCGCTGCAAGCCGCAGTTCTTGATCAGCAATGGATCCTCAAGGCAGCAAACCTCTACTACATCGGTGTCCACTTCCTCATCACCGTCAGCTTCCTTGCCTGGGCGCGGCGTTTGAGAGTTCAGGCCAATTCTTGAACTGACTCGACCGTCGACCGATCAGACACCCCAGGGTCGTAAGTGTCAAGCAGCTTGTTCGATCTTCCTGAGATCGGACTCGATTCGGTGGCCCCAAGCGATGTTCTCGTCGTAGTGGGTTTGGTGGTCGAGGCATCCGTGCAAGATGCCGACCCAGCGGTTCGCGAGCGCTCGGAGTGCTTTGTGGTGAGAGTCGCCCGCGGCGCGTCGCCGGTCGTGGAACGTGCGGGCGCCCGGACTCCAGGTGATCGAAGAGAACGCCCACTGGTCCAGCGCGTCAGCGAGACGACGGTTGCGAACGAAGCGGGCGTGAACTATGACCTCGAGCGCATCAACCAGCTTTCAAAAATTACGCCGAACATCTGCAAGGTGTCCC
>CAZYQR010000369.1:0-2786 GCA_964649755.1 uncultured Maribacter sp.
TGCTTCGAAGATTGATGAGCTTGATAAGTTTTTTTCTCGTTATCCTAAGTCCACATTAAAAGATGATGCGCTTTTTGAACTTGGTAATTCGTATATCGCTGCCGGACAGGAAAATAAAGGGTTGATTACTTATGACCGTCTTATTGAAGGTTATAGAGGAAGTTCATTAGTGCCTCAAGCCATCATGCGTCAAGGTCTTGTTCATTACAACTCCAACAGAAATGAAAAGGCACTGACCAAATTCAAAACAGTGGTGAGGGATTTTCCTAATACACAGGAAGCGATACAAGCCGTTGCAACTGCCAAGTTGGTATATGTAGATTTGGGTCGTGTCGATGAATATGCCTCATGGGTACGTAATCTGGACTTTGTCGAAGTTACCGATACTGAACTCGACAATGCCAGTTTTGAATCTGCAGACAAACAAAATTTAGAAGGAAATACGAATTCGGCCATCAAGGGCTATGAAAGCTATATAAAGCAGTTCCCTAGCGGCTTACATGCGGTAAAAGCTAATTTTAATTTAGCACAATTATATTTTGGTAAAAATCAAAAAGAAAATGCATTGCCTTATTATAAATATGTTGCAGATTTAGGGGCTAGCGAGTATGCCGAACAGGCGCTCACAAGGGTTTGTGAGATTTATATCGGCAATAAGGATTACAACACAGCCCTCCCTTATTTAGAACGATTGGAGGAACAGGCCGATATTCAGCAAAATAGAACCTTTGCCCAATCCAACTTAATGAAAGGGTATTATGGGCAGCGTAATTATGGACAAACTATTGTTTACGCCGAAAAGGTTCTGGCAACGCCATCCATAGATAATCGCATCAAGAGTGATGCTCAAATAATGATCGCTCGCTCGGCCATACAGACGAACGATGAAAATAGGGCTGAATCGGCCTATGGCGAAGTATTGAAAATCGCAACAGGCGAAACTGCCGCTGAGGCGCTTTATTATGATGCTTATTTCAAAAATAAAGCAGGACAAAATGAGACATCCAATGCTTCAGTCCAAAAACTTGCAAGAGATTATTCAAGTTATAAAGAATGGGGTGGCAAAGGCCTCGTGCTTATGGCCAAGAACTTCTATGTTTTAGACGACGCTTACCAAGCAACCTATATTTTGGAAAGCGTTATTACCAATTTTAGCCAATATCCCGAGATAGTTGCTGAAGCCCAAGGAGAATTGGCGATTATTAAATCAAAAGAAGCCCAGAGTAATTCATCTGTTAATCCTAATGAAAATTAATGCCCAATAAAGAACACATTATGCCTAAGCAACTATATATTCTAATTGCAATTTTCGGATTATCGCAGCTTTCACAAGCACAGGATGAAGAACAAGACGATATTGGTACTGAGACAGTAACTGTAACCAGGGCATATTCGCCAACAATTTCTGATGCTTTCAAGATCAAGTCGGTTCCGAACCTGAATGATTCAATCGTACTTCAAAAAAAGAAGATAGAATACAGTATTTTCTCGGTTCCGGTGGCTTCAACTTTTACTCCAGCTAAGGGCAAGGCCTCTGCTGTCAAAAAAATGCCACCTCCAGAATTGTACAATTCATATGCATCTGGGGGTGCCGGAAATCCAAGTAATGCGATCGCCAAGTTTTACACGAGTAGGACCATTAATAGGGATGAACGTTTGGATTTGGGTTTCAATCATAATTCTTCCCGTGCAACGATTGATGGGGTAGATCTAGAGAGTAAATATGCGAATACCGAACTTGATGCATCATACTCTAAAAGAGATAGGGATATGAATTGGGGCGCAAATATTGGACTACAACATCAGTTGTACAATTGGTATGGTCTTCCGTCGGGTGTTTTCGATTTAGCGACCATAACTTCCATAGATGAAAGGCAGAATTATTTCATGGGGGAAGTAGGGGGTTATATAAATGTCGAGGATGCTTATTTTAAGAATGCCAAACTAAAATATAGAAGATTTTGGGATCATGTTGATTCTGGGGAGAATAGGTTAGTTTTTGGTACGGGATTAGAATTTCCTGTTGGTGAGGAATCTTTCGGCATCAATATAAATATGGATTATGTTGGTGGCAATTTTGCCAATGCCAATGTGAATAGTATTATAAATGATGGTGAGATTAAATATAGTAATATTCAAGTAGGGATAAACCCAACATTGAGTATGTTGAGAGATGACCTTACATTGAATTTGGGCGTCAATATTGTTTATGGGATGGATTTGGAGAAAAGCGAAAGTAATTTTTATATCTACCCTGCGGTAACGGCTTCGTACCGATTATTGGATGATAATGTTATCGCCTATGGAGGAATTGAAGGGGAATTAAGGCAAAATTCATATTACGATTTGGTGGAGGAAAATCCATTTGTTTCCCCAACGCTGGATATTCAACCAACAGATTCACAATATGATGCTTATGTTGGTTTAAAAGGTCAATTATTACCTAATTTAAGCTACAACATTAAAGGGTCCTATACAGCAGAAAATCGTAGACCATTATTCAAGTTAAACCCTCAGAACAGTTTCAGGAATGATGAAAAGGGTTATTATTATGGAAATTCGTTCGAGGTGTTTTACGATGACATAAAAACTTTGGGATTATTCGGTGAATTGAATGTAGATGTGAACCGTAATTTTACGCTAGGCATCAATGCTGAGGTATACGATTATGATACCGAGACCGATAATCCGGCTTGGAACTTACCAAAAATAAAAGGGTCCTTGTTTATGGATTACCAAATCGATGAAAATTGGTATATGGGCGCCAATTTATTTTACGTTGGAGA
>CAZYQR010000370.1:0-2785 GCA_964649755.1 uncultured Maribacter sp.
CGTCCATCATTTTAGTAGCAATCTGATTCAATATCTGACCTTTATAAGGAATGCCTTTGGGCATGACTACATCAAAAGCAGAAAGTCTATCGGTGGCAATCATGACCAGAATATCATCTTGTAGCCCATATACTTCTCTTACCTTACCCTTATATAAACTTTTCTGACCTGGAAAATTGAAATCTGTATTCGTAATCGTTTTACCCATCTGGTAGTCCTAATTTTGATGTTCTATATTCTTATATGCATCAATCACTTTTTTGACCAATTTATGTCTCATGACATCCTGTTCATCCAAATAAATCATTTCGATCCCATCGACATTGCCGAGAATCAGTAAAGCCTCTTTTAATCCGGAAATCACCCTTCTAGGTAAATCTATCTGCCCAGGGTCACCAGTAATTAAAAACTTGGCATTTTTACCCATACGGGTCAAGAACATTTTCATCTGGGCATGGGTAGTATTTTGGGCTTCATCCAAAATCACGAAGGCATTGTCCAAGGTTCTGCCCCTCATAAATGCCATTGGAGCAATTTGAATAGTCCCATTTTCGATAAAATGTGCTAATTTTTCAGCAGGTATCATATCCCTTAACGCATCATATAATGGTTGCATATAGGGGTCCAGTTTTTCCTGTAAATCACCGGGTAAGAACCCAAGGTTTTCCCCTGCTTCAACCGCGGGTCTTGTTAAAATAATACGTTTTACCTGCTTTTCTTTCAGCGCTTTAACGGCTAGAGCTACCCCGGTATACGTTTTACCTGTACCAGCAGGGCCAATAGCAAAGACCATATCATTTTTATAGGAAGCATCGACCAATCTACGCTGGTTTACAGTCTGGGCTTTTATCAATTTGCCACTTAAACCATGAACCAAGACTTCCCCACTGTTTTCTGGAGAGGCGTAATCTTCTTTTCCGTTGCTGGTCAGTACTCTTTCTATACTATTTTCATCGAGTTTGTTGTACTTGGTGAAATGCTGGGTTAGCATTTCAAATCGTTTATCAAATTCCTCTAAAAGTTCTTCGTCCCCGTATACCTTGATTTTATTTCCACGCGCTACGATTTTGAGCTTTGGGAAATATTTTTTTAGTATATCAATGTTTTCGTTTCCTTGTCCAAAAAACTCTCTTGGACTAATTTCGATAAGTTCTAGAATAAGTTCGTTCAAATAAATGGGTTGTTAAATTAAAGCCTGAAATAATAATTTCGCCTGGCTGTTTTTTTGTTTAATTTTGTAATAGAACTTAATTTGTGTCTTTACATTTGCTGTAAAATTGTCTTATTGCCCTCTATTATTGTCTTTTTCTCGCAACTTAGCTACAGCTATGCTGCTCAAAAAAGCCTTCAATAGAGCACAAAATACCGATTTTTCGCTTTAATCCAACGACTCAATTTAAGTTCAACAAACTTAAGTAAAAATTCAGTTTGGCTAACCAAAAACATATCAACATTGCTGCATGGCAATTATTACATTAACTACCGATTTTGGACTTAAAGACCATTTTGTAGGTGCCTTAAAGGGTGCTGTTTACAAAGAGCTTTCCGACGCCAGAATTGTTGATATTTCGCATAACATAAGTCCGTTCAATATTCACGAATGTGCATATATACTCAAAAACTCCTATAAAAGCTTTCCCGAAGGCAGTATTCATATTGTTGGGGTTGATTCCGAGGTTACGCCTGAAAACCAACACATTGTTGTATTGGTAGATGGGCATTATTTCATCACCGCAAACAACGGTGTGATCGGATTGATTATCTCTGAAATAAAACCCGAAAAGGTCATTGAAATAAACCTCCCAAATGCGATTAACGGTTCTTTCCCCGTAATGGATGTTTTTGTAAAAGTCGCCTGCCATATCGTAAGGGGAGGAACATTGGAAGTTGTTGGCAAGTCGTTTGACGGTTTAAAAGACTTAAGGGATTTTTCACCTAGGATAACCGATGATGGAAAAAAAATCGTGGGAAGTGTGCTCTATATTGATAATTACGGAAACGTGGTAACCAATATACAGAAAAGCCTTTTCGAGGCTTACCGTAAAGGTAAGTCGTTCGAGTTGCAAGCAAGAACCAGTTTGATCACCAAGATTCTTGATAATTATAGCGATATAGTTAATTATGATTTGGATAGAAGTAAAAGAAAAGGTGCTGGAGATTTATTAGCTCTTTTTAACTCTTCCGGCTATATAGAACTTGCCATTTACAAAAGTAATTTAAAGACGGTTGGCGGTGCCTCTACCCTTTTGGGGCTTGATTATCGGGATACTGTAACCATTAACTTTATTTAGATGTTGATTAGAATCGTAAAATTGACATTCAAATTTGAGAGCATCGTCAAATTTGAACAGATCTTCAAAGAAACCAAACAATATATCCAGGATTTTGAAGGATGTATTTCGCTGGAGTTATTGCAGGACAAGACTAATCCCAATATCTTTTTCACGTATAGTCAGTGGGCTAGTGAAGAGCATCTGAACAAATATCGAAATTCTGATTTCTTCAATAGTGTCTGGAGTAAAACCAAGGTTTTGTTCGATGCCAAGCCAGAAGCTTGGAGTGTGCACAAAAAACACCTTGGGGACTAATCTATCGTAAAGGATCCTTTCTGTAAAGGTTTTAAATGAAGAATTGTAGATTGTACTTATAAACATTAGGCAAACCAAAAAAGCTTAAGTCTTTTAAATAAAGTATTTTTAATTGATGTTGAATTTATATAAAAATTAGTCCTTACAGGGCATTCAAAGGTTTAAATGTTCCAATGTTCAAACGTTTAGATGCATCA
>CAZYQR010000371.1:0-2777 GCA_964649755.1 uncultured Maribacter sp.
ATTCCCCTGAGATTATTGAAAAACTAAAAAGTATCAAATAATGAGGTTGATTTTTGTTTGTTTCGTATGTTTCTTATTCATTGTTTCTTGTGGTGAAAGACCCGAAAAGGAGAAAGTGATTGTAAATTATATTGATGCTCCTACAGGGCCAAGGAGTTCTTTGCCTAATGTATTTTCAAATACGGAACACACCCTTATGTCATGGGTTGAAAAAGTCGATGATTCCACTACACAACTAAAATATGCCCGATTGATTAATGGGGAATGGAAAGAACCACAGCTGATATTACAAGGAAGGGATTGGTTTGTAAATTGGGCGGATTTCCCTGCAATCGCAGAAAATAATGGACATCTGATTTCACATGTTTTAAAAAAGTCATCAAAAGAAACCTTTGCCTATGACGTTAGATTGAATGTATTGTCGAAAGGGGAATCACAATGGACAACGGATCTTCAATTACATTCAGATGCTACAAAAACTGAACATGGCTTTGTAACCATAGTACCTTATAAAGATGACTCATTTTTCATTACTTGGTTAGATGGTCGTAACACTTCAGGTTCTGGTCATGACAATCATGGTGGTGCCATGACAATTAGGGCAGCTGAGGTGTCTTCAAAGGGTACGGTAAGTAATGAACAATTATTGGATGAAAGAACCTGCGACTGTTGCCAGACGACGGCTGCCATCACCGCAAACGGTGCGGTAGTAATATATCGGGACAGGTCAGAAGATGAGGTTAGGGATATGTCCATCGTACGATTGGTTAATGGAGAATGGACAACCCCAAAAACCATTTTTGATGATAATTGGCAAATCGAAGGTTGTCCTGTAAACGGACCGAAAGCTGCAGCTTTGGATAATAACGTAGTGGTTGCTTGGTTTACGGGGGCGAACAATGAGGCCAAGGTAAAAGTGGTTTTTTCTTCAGACGGAGGAGAAAGTTTTGAAGCCCCTATACCCATAGGTGCATCCAATGTTATGGGAAGAGTGGATATTGCACTTATTGATTCCGAAAATGCGATTGTAAGCTGGATGGAAACTAATGATACGGAAGCCCGGATTATGGCTGTTAAGGTTCATAAATCTGGAAAAATTGCCATGCCAGTGATCATAAGTAGCTTGGACGCTTCTAGAAAAACCGGATTCCCTCAAATGGAGTTGGTGGGGGATAAAGTGTATTTCGCATGGACGGATTTTTCTGACGATATAACCACTATCAAAACGGCCTATGTTCGATTGGATAGGTTCTCCTAGTCCAAATATATATCATTTGCCAATGAATCAAGAACTGCTCTTTGATCAGTATTTATCTTAGAAAAATCGTCTACAGCGAACCCATCTAATTTCTCTTTATGTAAGTTGTCAGAATGCACATAATCCACTAGCAAATCGGATTCTTTATCACAGGAAATGGCTAAAAGAACAGCAATAAAAATGATATTGATTTTAAAGATTTTGGAGGAGGCAACTTTCATATGTAGATGTAGACTTTTATTATTTTTCCCGCGAAACTATCTAAAACAGACCTTTGATCGATGAAAATCAATTTATATTCGATGAACTACCTCTTTTTTTAACATTATGACTTCGTGTCAGTTGGTTGAAATCAATGAACTCGTTTAAACTTTTTGAGTTGTAGCGAAAATTCGTGGTTTTGTGTCCAGTTGAAGCCTTTTTTGAGTTGCATAGCAGGGCTACGGAAGGAAAAAAAGACAAAAAATGGGTGCAAAAGAGTAATTCCTGCCTGCCGGTTTACCGGCCGAAGGAGGGCAGGCAGGTTTTAGCCAATTGAAAAAGTTTAAACGAGTTCAATATGCAATTTCTTAAAATCAAGCTCCTATTATTTCAGTTTATTACATCACAGTTTTCCGATTAATCGGTTGTTTCCCGTATTTCATTTGGCTCTTTTTTTATTACCCGCAATCTTCAGAAAAAGTGGCATTGGTAAATAATCCAGTTTTGGGATTATTAAAAAAACAACCCTTTTATTGTCATTAAATCAAATAACCGGTATCATTTATGAATAGTACCTGATTTTTTTGTCTTTCAAAAAAAATTTGATGCAAATTTTAATAGTTACAATATCTTAGCGCTTTGTAAATTGTTAATATGTTTTTTCATTAATTTTTTGTATTGACTTCATTTAAAGTATATTAGAAAATTATTACAAACTAAGTAGCCAATGCCCCAAATTGAAACTTTGTTTTCCAACATATACTTTGTTGTATGCGCTTCCGGCATTATAGCCTGGGTATTAAGCCTTAGAATGTATCCTGTCATCATTTATGTGGCCCATAAGAAGCGGCTTACAGATGTCCCCGAGGAGCGAAAATCCCATTCTACCGAAGTTCCGAATTTAGGGGGTGTAGGTTTGTTCCTTGCCTTTTCATTGGTCATGATCCTTTTTGGAATGTCCGTGGCTATGGATCGCCCTGAATTGATCCAACTGTTGTCGGTATTGGGTGCAACCATGATTTTGTTGTTTTTGGGGATTAAGGATGACCTGGTTTTACTTTCCCCTAGGAAAAAATTTGTGGGCCAGATCATTGCCGCAGCAATGGTCATTTTTATGACCGATCTTAGAATAATGAGTTTTGATGGACTTTTGGGGATAGGGGAACTCTCCTATATCGCATCGGTGGTATTTACCTTTTTTGTTTTTTTATTGGTCGTTAATGCCTATAACCTTATCGATGGTATCGATGGTTTGGCGGGCGCCGTTGGGATTATCGCAAGCCTGTCTTTTGGTATCTTCTTTGTACTGAACGAGCAA
>CAZYQR010000372.1:0-2774 GCA_964649755.1 uncultured Maribacter sp.
GATGACTTTGGAATACAAGGGTATAAATTTAATAGAATTCCTTGAATATTCAATAATAGGGGAGGTTTGATTCTAAAAAAAATCGTAAAATTAATCTGCTTGAGCTTTAATTTGAGTTGCTCCTAGGTTTAAGCTCTTCTAATTTTATTGTATTCATTTATTCCTCATGCCATCAATTTCCAGAACCCACATGCACAAACCGTTTACTTCAATATTGATACGTCTTAAATTTGTATTTGCCAAGAGGAGTTTATTTTGGGTATAAAGTATAAATACGGAATAATTACTAAGTTAGTCATTTAACTAGGTGAGTTATTCGGTGAGTAATAGGTTATATTAAAATGTAATATACAGATAAACAGTCAATTAAGATAACAGTTCTGATTCCTCTTTCTCCGCAATAGAAACCCATAACAACGGTTATGGGTCTTCATTTGGTTATAATCTAAGAACACACCAGCTTCAATATTATCTTTCAAAAACCATACTCGTGAATCCTGGAAGATCGTCACCTTCAATAATGGTAAGTCGATCTGCATCTTTGGTGAAAACGAAATTCGTCGCGCCGTCGAAAAGTGTGACTTGGTTATTGCTTATATTCCATGATCCTGATCTGGTCGTAGTATCCGGAGTACAAGATAAATAAAAAGTACCTCCGGTAATACTCGTAACACTTGTCTCGAGGAAAGTCCAAATCCAGTTGCCATCACTTCGTAAATTCAAAGTTCCCGTTACACAAGGTAATTCGGTCAATACATTAGACGTGGTATTACCATCATCATTAATATCTTGTGGCGGGTTAATATTCAATTCAACCAGCTCATAAATTCCAGATGCCATCGACATTTCGCCGTTAGTTTCTCCTGGGTCATCATCATCAGAGCAGGCTCCTAAAACTATAATAAAACTGAAAATAAATAAAACGTATCTTATATTGTTCATAGCTTGTTTTTAATTTACATAAAAGTATGGCATTCTCTAATTCATTCCAAAATTAATTGTAGTCAACAAAAAGCAGCTATATGTCAGCGGTTAATTCCATTGTATTTCTACGTTAAGGAATGTTTGGATACATTTTTATATTTATCCGTAAATTACGCAGATGGAAATGCCCCTTGTCAGCATACTTATTCCCTTTAAAAATACGGAGGATTATCTGGGGGAATGTCTAATTTCCATACTACAGCAAACATATGGGAATTGGGAGGTTTGGGCCGTTGATGATTCATCCTCAGATACAAGTTGGGATATTGTTTCACAATATGCTTTAAATGATTCGCGGATTAAGGTTATCAAAAATTCAGGAAACGGAATCATAAATGCACTGCGTAGGGCCTACGAGAATTGTCAAGGTGATTTAATTACCAGGATGGACGCTGATGATATTATGGTGCCAGAGAAAATAAATACTATGGTGAATTTGCTTCTTAAGCATGGTGAAAAACATGTGGCCATGGGGCAAGTAAAATACTTTTCTGACCGAGGCATCAGCAACGGTTACGCACGCTATGAAAAATGGTTAAACCTGCTCACGGAAAAAGGAACCAACTATTCAGAGATATACAAAGAATGTGTTATCCCCTCCCCTTGTTGGATGGTTTTTAAAGACGATTTGGACCATTGCGGCGCATTTGAATCTGACCGATATCCAGAAGATTATGATTTGACTTTTCGTTTTTACGAAAACCGAATGAAGTGTATTCCATGTGATATGACACTGCACCATTGGCGAGACTATGATTCAAGAACCTCCCGGACAAGTGAACACTATGCGGCAAACTATTTTTTGGATATTAAACTGCATTACTTCCTAAAATTGGAATATAACCCTAAAAGACCCCTAGTTATTTGGGGAGCAGGGAATAAAGGCAAGACCATCGCCAAAAACTTAATTGATAGAAAACTGGATTTTACCTGGATCTGTGATAATCCCAATAAAATTGGAAAGGACATTTATGGTAAAAAACTATTCCACTTTCGAGTTTTGAACGAAATAGTCGATCCACATAATATAATTACCGTGGCCAATGAAAAAGAACAAGTAGCGATTAGAAATTTCTTTGATACAATCAATAAGCTCCCAATGAAAGACTATTTTTTCTTTTGTTGAATTTATATATTAATAATGGCAACTTAATACTGAATACTTCATATATTTGTCAAATTAAATTCAGGAATGCAGTTTAAATATCCAGAACTTCTTTGGGCCTTATTTCTACTACTCATTCCTATATTCATTCATCTTTTTCAACTTCGCAGATTCAAAAAAACCCCTTTTACCAACGTTAAGTTGTTGCGAAAAGTGGTTTCAGAATCACGTAAGAGCAATACACTAAAAAAATGGTTGCTTTTGTTTACAAGGCTCATGGTATTTGCCTCTATAATCATAGCCTTTACACAGCCTTTCTTTGCTAAAAAGAGCGCTTTACAAGCAAAAGAAACTGTTATTTATCTGGACAACTCGTTCAGCATGCAGGCTAAATCAGACCAAGGGACTTTACTTGATAAGGCAGTCCAAGAGCTAATCAAGTCAGTCCCTGAAGCGGAAAATTTCAATCTTTTTACCAATAATTCAGAATTTAGAAATATTCAATTAAAGGATATACAAAACGACCTACTTACGATATCCCCAACCCCGGATCAGTTAAATCTTGATGAAATTCAGCTAAAAGCAAGCAACTTCTTTACAAAAAATGAAAATTCAATAAAAAATCTGATCGTTGTTTCGGATTTTCAAAAAAGGCTAATCTCTACCAATAATGACTCCATAAGTA
>CAZYQR010000373.1:0-2768 GCA_964649755.1 uncultured Maribacter sp.
CGAACGGTTTTTTCTCAAGGCCTGTAAGGTAATATTCAATAGGTGTTGGGCCTTCAGCAATAAATTGGTTAATACCATCTAAATAAGCCTGAGAAAGTCTAACTGATGGACTGTCTTGGTCCAATCGGGCAACTGTTTTATTGGTGGCTTCATCAATTCCTAGCGACAAGAAGAATTTATCCGTATCCAACATTTTACTTCCAAAAACCTCAGAGAGCCTTCCAGTACCAATTCTTCGGAGCACCTCCATTTGCCATAGTCGATCCTGTGCGTGTACATAGCCTAAGGTTCGAAAAGCGTCCGACTCATTCTGGGCGTAAATATGTGGTATACCATACGAATCGAAGTAAACATTGGTCTCGTTCGACAAATTGGGAAGTTGCTTTTGCCCTTCGTATGTAGGTGTTAAGGTATTTATGAATATACCTGCGGCAAAAACTGAAATTGCTAGTAAAGCCAGCATAATCCATCCTATCTTTTTAAGCTTTTTCATTCTTCTGGTTTGGGTTCAGAACGAAAGATAGAGTTATTTATGGGATTAAAAAAGCACCTATAATGGTGCTTTTGATTTATTTCTTTAAATCGTGATCAAAGTCTTATTTCACAGAATTCCCTTTAAAATTCTGTAACCCTTTTAACAACCATTCGCGATATACATCACTATCTGCACTCTGAATGGCACTATTGAGTAATTCCATTTCAGGGGATATGAGCACATAATAGGGTTGGGAAGCGGAATTAAAATTAATTGTTTGGAAAGTACCCCACTTCTCCCCTATGGTCTTAATCGTCTTTACACGACCGGATTCATATTTATAGTCGAATTGTTCTTCTGAAGAAAGTTCCTTACGGTCATCGATATAGAGCGAAATCAATACATAATCTTCTTTCAGTAAAGAATAAACAGCAGGTTCACTCCAAACATTTTCCTCCATTTTTCGGCAGTTAACACAGGCCCAGCCTGTAAAATCGAGAAGAATTGGTTTATTTACGGACTTGGCATAAGCCACTCCTTCTTCAAAATCCTTATAACAATCAATCCCCAAAGGACAATCACTTTCTTTTTCAAAAACACTATAAAAATCAGGTGGTGGGAACCCACTCAATAGCTTAAGATTGGCCATGTTCGTAAGTCCCAAGACTAAATAAACCGTGAATGCTAAACTTACTATACCTGTTATTCTTCTGCCGACAGACAATTTCTGCTTAGGACCGTCATGTTTAAATCTATAAACTCCAAATAGGTACAACGTCAATAAAACGAAAAGCAAAATCCATACCCCTAGGAATATTTCCCTTTTGAAAATACCCCAATTACCAACCAAATCTGCATTTGAAAGGAACTTGAATGCCAGTGCCAATTCCAAGAAACCAAGAACTACCTTTACGGTAGTCATCCATCCTCCTGACTTGGGGAGGGAATTCAACCATGCCGGAAACATGGCAAATAGTGCAAAAGGCAGGGCTAAAGCGATTCCAAATCCGGTCATTCCTGCTGAAAGATTATAAGCCACCTCACCTTCAGCTAATGCGGTACTACCCAACAATCCGCCTAAAATAGGACCTGTACAGGAGAACGAAACTATGGCTAAAGTTACTGCCATAAAGAATATTCCAATACCACCCCCCACTTTGTTCGAAGCAGCATCCATCTTATTGGCCCATGAACTTGGTAAAGTCAATTCGTAATAACCAAAAAAGGAAAAAGCGAAAAAGACGAATATTATAAAAAAGAATAGGTTTAGCCAAATATTAGTGGCTATGGTATTCAATATTTGGGAATCTACCGAATCGAAAACATGGAAAGGGAGACTCAACAAAAAGTAAATCAATACGATAAAGAAACCGTACAACATAGCATTTACAATTCCTTTCGATTTGTTATGGGACTGTTTAGTAAAAAACGAGACCGTCAAAGGTATCATTGGAAATACACAAGGTGTCAACAAAGCTATAAGTCCACCTAAAAAACCAAGGCCAAAAACCACCCATAAACTTGATTTCTCCTTAGAACCGTCATTTCCCTCATTTAATAATTCTTTGTTCTTTAGGTCTAACTTAAGTGTTGAGCCCATGGCCAAGCTTCGGTCATCAACAGTTTTTATTACTGTTGTGGTTTCTCCGCCATCCAAAGCAAAATGAAAATCCTTGTCTATGGCAATACAAACCTCTTTACAAACCTGATAGAAAAGATTTACGTCTATTTGGCGTACGGTCGGATCTAACAGCTTAATCTTTTGAGTGAATACGGCGTTCTTTTTGAAAAATGTTTCATCGACTTCAAAAATATCGCTAAACTCGGTCTCCGTTGGACTTTCTAGTGTTTTGCCCACCAATTCATAATCTTCGCCGACCTTTTCAAAGGTAAATTCGCTTGGCAAGGAACCGCCATCAGAAGTGAATTGGGAATATACATGCCAGCCTTCAAAAATCTTCCCCTTTATAATAAGTTCGTATTCAGTATCAGAAATTTTGTTCAGCTCCTGCGACCATGATACCGGATTATCATCATCTTGTGAAAATAATGATATACTACTGAATATCAATATTATAAATACTATTATCTGCTTCATTAATTCAAAACTATTTTTAATATTTTCTTGGTGTTATTTGTAATTTTATAACGGTCGTCAGCGCGTTTTCCAACCACCCAAATGATATCATTCCCAGAGCATAGCAGCCATTGTTTTTCCTTTGCAATGACATCTACTTTTTCATCTTTAAAATATTTAGATAGCTTTTTACGACCCCGCATTCCCAATGGATAA
>CAZYQR010000374.1:0-2743 GCA_964649755.1 uncultured Maribacter sp.
TTGTTTGGGATTTTTGTCGGGGAATATTCACTGCCACCTGGGGTATTGGAAAGCCAATCTATAGCGCCCGTTTTTATGTGATATTGCGCAATATCGGTTTGTCCGTTTCGAGTCGAGGAAAACAAAATGTCATCATCATCATAAAATGATGGTTGATTGTCGTAACCTTCATTATCGCTAATATTAATTTGGTTTGTGACTTCCAGCTTCCCATCATTAATATTTATTAAAAATAAATCGGTATTGATCTGGGAAAATATGGACTGGTAAACCAATAGGAACCCTGCAGCAATTATATATTTCATTTTTGGAAGATAATATATAATTATTGGTTTTTCAATCAGTAAATCGCTTTAGCATATTACGAACATTTTTTATGCCATCAATATAATACCGGGCTGAGGTCTTTTGCCTTCCTACCTTAATCGTTACCGTACTTTCCGGTAGTTCTTGGAACATGAATTCGTCTGTCCAATCATCACCAATGGCGAAGACAAAATCATAGTCATCTTCTCCCAATACCCGTACTGTAGCGCGTCCTTTATTGACATTACTGCTTTTAATCTCCATCACCTTATTTCCATTTAACACACTAAGGTCGTCGTTGGCGATTAAACTGGTTAAAACGGTATTGAGCTCACTGGCCCTAAGATCTCCAAAATCAGGATCCGTTTTACGGTAATGCCAGGCGAGGGAATAATTCTTTTCCTCAATAAAACTACCTGGTGTCCTATCCTCAAAGGACTCAAGTACGGGGCGTATTTTATCCATCCAATCGTTTTTTACATTTTCGAGCATTCTAAAATCTTCCCCGTTTTTAGATATCCACACTCCATGTTCAACGATCATGTTATATTTTTTTGGTAAAAACCACTTGGCGAAGGTGTCTTTGTCACGACCACTGACAAGATATAATTCGGTGTTTTCAAGCTCGTTCAAGGCATCTAAAAGTTGATAGAGTTCTTTATCGGGTCCGGCCTTTTGTGGGTCAACGTGAAAACCGGCTAGGGTGCCATCATAATCCAAGAACAATAATCGTTTTTTAGCCTTAGAGAAATCGTCCAAAACAGCACTTAATCGATGCTCGGTCAACCTTTTTGAGACGTTTGCGGCATCCATGTCTTTTTGGGCTTGTAATGAGGACATAAAATCGTTGGCCCACTGCTCAACATTATATCTAGCCAACCTTCGTTGTAAATGGGCGTTACGTTCTTGTTGCTCTTCTTTGGGCATATTTATAGCCTGGTTGAGCGCATCTGCAATCTGCTCAAAATTGTTCGGATTTATCAATAGGGATTCATTCATTTCGTTCGCAGAACCGGCCATTTCGCTCAGTATCAAAACCCCGGTTTTATCAGTTCTTGTTGCAATATATTCCTTGGCTACAAGATTCATTCCGTCCCGTAAAGGGGTAAGCCATGCAATATCGCTAGAAGTATAAAGGTCAATAAGGTTTTCAAAAGGTACAGAACGATAGAAATACCAAATGGGCGTCCAACTAACGGTTGAAAAGTCCCCATTGATCCGACCTACCAATTCATCAATCTCCTTTTTAAGTAATTTATATTGAGGAACCTTGGATCGCGAGGGAACTGCCAAGATAATCAAGCGTACTTTTTCTTTGTACTGTGGATATTTATTTAAAAAGTATTCAAAAGCATTCAATCGTTTGGCGATTCCTTTTGAGTAATCCAAACGGTCAATAGAAAGAATCAACTTCGCATCAGGTGTAGATTCTTTATGGCTATTAAGTCGCTGTTGTAAATCTGATTGTTGTTCAGCTGTATTTTTTTCATGCTCTTTGGCAGCTTCACTGAATTTTTTATAATCGATACCCATGGGGAACGAGTCAACCTTAATAATCCTATTGTCTAAATAAATATCATTGAAACTTACTTCCAGGCCCAATAATCTGCGGACAGAACTTAGAAAGTGCCGCTCATAATCATAGATGTGAAAGCCTATTAAATCCGAGCCCAAAAGTCCTTCCAATACTTCTTTCCGCCAAGGTAAAGTCCTAAAGATCTCAAAAGAAGGAAAAGGAATATGCAAAAAGAAGCCAATAGATATGTTAGGACGCTTTTCCCTGACCATTTGAGGCACCAACATCAATTGGTAGTCATGGATCCAAATAGTATCACCTTCATCAGATTTTTCTAAAATGGCATCAGCGAACTTTTGATTAACAGCTTTGTAAATATTCCAGCTTTCCAATTCAAATTCGGAATACTCTAAAAAATAATGAAAAAGAGGCCATATGGTTCTATTACTGAATCCAAAATAAAAACCTTCAACCTCGGCTGTAGTTAACCTAACCTTTGAAGATCCATGCTCCGCTAAAGCTTTATCTATTTTAGGGGCCAATTCATCAGGGATCTCTTCATCGGTCAATCCACTCCAACCAATCCAAAGACTATCGCCCCCAGAATGAACAGATTTCATTCCTGTTGCCAATCCTCCAACACTTGGTACTGCAGAGATGGTTCCATTGCTAATTTGCAATTGTACAGGTAGTCTATTTGAGATTATGATAGTTTTGCCCATTAATTGAATGATTTTATCGTGTTTAAGCTTTCGTTTCTATAAAATTCGTCAAATTGCATGGCAAAACCAACTTATAACTTGCTTTTAGCGGATAATTGATATATGGATAATTTAGATTACGGAATTATTGGAAATTGTAGGAGTGCAGCCCTAATATCGAAAACAGGATCCTTAGATTGGTGTTGTCTTCCAGAATTTG
>CAZYQR010000375.1:0-2698 GCA_964649755.1 uncultured Maribacter sp.
ATTAAATGGGGAGTGCTATAATTTTCTTTTTCACCATTGAAGAGAACGCGCCAAATTTTTCCTTTTTTGGATTCTGAAATATATAAAGAACCATCAGGTCCCTCTGCCAAACCCATAGGTCGATATTTGGCATCTTTCATTTGCACGATGGTATCTACACCGGCAAAACCATCAGCGAATACTTCCCATTTTCCTGTTGGTTTTCCATTCTCAAAAGGAATAAATGCTACAATATAACCAGCTTGTGGATAAGGGCTTCTATTTGTGGATCCATGAAATGCAACAAATGCACCGTTCTTATATCTTGAAGGGAATAAATCTCCTTTGTAGAACAACATATCATTAGGGGCCCAATGCGCAGGCAAACCCATTAGTGGATCCGCATAGCCCTTCGCCTCTTTAGTCCCATCTCCCCCATATTCCGGGGCCAGCATTCTTTTGTTCTTGAAATGGTCATAGTAGGTGTAAGGCCACCCATAATCATCCCCTTCATTGACTATCATGAATTGTTCCGCCGGTAAAATGGCATTTTGCCATTGGCTATAATATTGTGGAGCATGATTGTGTAGAAAATCACGGCCATGATTAATTGCATATAGTTTATTGTCCATTTCATTCCAGGATAAGGCAACAACGCTACGGATTCCTGTGGCAAATCGCTGCCCATCCAGCTGCGTTTGTCCTAATTTATTGGCATCAAATTTCCAGATACCTCCCAGAATGTCCAATTGCGAGCAGGGGTTTTCGCCCATAACAATACCATTCGGATTTAGATTGGTAGCGTTCTTGTCTTCACATGCATTGGTGGGAGCACTAAAAGTAACGTACAAACCATCATTACTATCAAAAGCTATTGATTTTGCATTGTGCCAGCGTATGGGGTATGGGTCTGTAACAATAGTTTCAGTGACACTTTCAGGAATTAGTTTATTGGGCGTTAATTTTTGTCGATAAACAACGAGCTCTGAACTAAAGTATAAATACCCCTTGTGTATTCGCATTTCTGTGGCAAACGCCCCATCATTGGGATAATCCCCAAAGCGCTCCATAATATCGGCTTTGCCATCATTGTTGCTGTCCCTTAATGCAACATTGCCTTTATCCCCAGTTGCGATTCTTAGTTTTACATAAATGTCCCCGTTGTCATTTACGGCCAAATGTCTTGAGGGTCCTACACTGTCAGTAACCACCAATGCCCCGAATCCGTCGGGAAGGAATAAACCACCATTATCCTTATCTGGAGTAGGTTCCAAAACAGTATTCTGAATTTCAACGACCCTCTTATCGTTTTTTACCTCCGATTTTGTTCTTGGTTCTTGATTACTTTCTTTACAATTGGTGAACGCAAAAAGTAAGGTGATAAGAAATAAATTTTGAATCCGCATAGTTGGTTCTTTCGATAAAAACTTAGATGGCTATTAAGAATTGTTATTGTAAAGAATATTATACTTGCAATACCCCCATATTAAAAGGTTTTTCAATGGGAGCGTGGTTAGCAGCTTCAATGCCCATTGAAATCCATTTTCGAGTATCCAATGGATCTATAATGGCATCTGTCCATAAACGTGCAGCAGCATAGTAGGGAGATACCTGATTGTCATAGCGTTGCTTTATTTTATTAAAGAGTTCCTCTTCCTTGGCTTTGGTGATAGTTTCACCTTTCTTTTTTAATGATGCCTTTTCAATTTGCAGTAATACCCTTGCTGCTGAATTACCACTCATTACCGCAAGTTCTGCACTTGGCCAAGCCACGATCAATCTCGGGTCATAGGCTTTGCCACACATGGCATAATTCCCTGCACCATAACTATTCCCAACCACTACAGTGAATTTAGGAACTACAGAATTACTTACGGCGTTTACCATTTTTGCCCCATCCTTTATGATTCCACCTTGTTCACTTTTACTGCCTACCATAAATCCGGTAACATCCTGCAAAAAGACTAACGGAATTTTCTTTTGGTTGCAATTCGCAATAAACCGTGTTGCTTTATCAGCCGAGTCGGAGTAGATTACCCCACCAAATTGCATTTCGCCTTTGGCGGTTTTCACCACTTTTCGTTGATTGGCAACAATGCCTACTGCCCATCCATCAATGCGGGCATAACCTGTGAGAATGGTTTTGCCATACCCTTCTTTATATTCTTCAAATTCCGAATTATCAACCAACCGATTTATGATTTCGCGCATATCATATTGCTCAGTACGAGAACCGGGTAGCAATCCGTAGATATCCTGTACCTCTTCTTTGGGTTTTTGAGATTTGCTACGATTGAAACCTGCTTTATCAAAATCCCCGATTTTGTCAACGATATTTTTGATTTTGTTTAAAGCGTCCTTATCATCCTTCGCTTTGTAATCAGTAACGCCACTTATTTCACAATGCGTCGTGGCTCCTCCTAAAGTTTCATTATCGACCTCTTCACCAATGGCAGCTTTTACCAAATAACTACCTGCCAAAAAGATACTGCCCGTCTTATCAACGATTAGTGCCTCATCACTCATTATTGGGAGATAAGCACCTCCAGCAACACAACTTCCCATGACCGCAGCAATCTGGGTTATTCCCATGCTGCTCATAATGGCATTATTTCTAAAAATGCGTCCAAAATGCTCTTTGTCAGGAAATATTTCATCTTGCATTGGTAGAAAAACACCTGCGCTATCAACAAGATAAATTATTGGTAATCGATTTTCA
>CAZYQR010000376.1:0-2691 GCA_964649755.1 uncultured Maribacter sp.
AGCTATTTTAGAAAGCAATGCTACTAATGAGGAATTAGTATCTGCAAGAGACAATATTGCAAAATATATTGATTCTGTAAAGAACATGAAAGGCGATATCGCTTCTTTGTCAAGATACAGAAGACAAGTTGGGGTTTTAAAGGCTGAAAGGGAGCAATTGCTTAAGCAAGTTGATTCGCTAACAAGATCAAATACGATGATCGCAATGCAACGTGACAGTACATATGTTGAATTGGAAAAACAAACTGTATTCAATGATTCTTTGGTTGTACAGAACACTCAGTTAGCAGATGTTGTTGAAAAAGGTTCTGCTTTGAATCTTTCTAAATTCAGTGTTGATGCAGTTAGAGAGCGTAATAGTGGTAAATTAGTGTCTACTTCAAGAGCTAAGGCTACTGATAAATTTAAAATCTGTTTCACTGTTGCTGACAATGTAATTTCTGAAGCTGGTGATAGGGAATTTTTCGTAGAGGTTCTTGATCCTCAAGGAAATGTTCTTGGAGAGAACTATTCAAAAACCAACGAAGGTGGTGCTTCTGTAACGTATAGTAAAGGAACAAACTTTTACTACGAAAACAAGTCATTGGACGTTTGTGATTATATAAATAAACCAGCTAGTGATTTCCAAAAAGGAAATTATATGGTAAATGTTTATGATGACAATTTGAAATTATTGGGTACTTCCAAGTTCACTCTTAAGTAGAACACACTATCCATTTATATAAAAAGGGGCAATCTTAAAAGATTGCCCCTTTTTATATTGCATTGTACCGGTAAGTTATTTTAAGCTACCTACCATATTTTCTGGCTTAACCCATTCATCATAGTCCCCTGCCGTTACATAACCTAAGTTTACAGCTTCCTCTTTTAGTGTAGTGCCATTTTTATGGGCAGTATTGGCGATTTCAGCCGCTTTATAATACCCTATTTTAGTATTTAATGCAGTAACCAACATTAATGAGTTGTTCAGTAATTCTTTGATTACTTCATGATTAGGTTCAATACCTGAAGCACAATTGATATCAAAACTAACGCACGCATCACCAAGTAATTGGGCGGATTGTAAAATGTTCGCTGCCATTACTGGTTTAAAAACATTAAGCTCGTAATGTCCTTGTGTTCCTCCTATTGTAACGGCCACGTCATTTCCCATTACTTGTGCACAGACCATTGTTAGTGCTTCACATTGCGTAGGATTCACTTTCCCTGGCATGATAGAACTACCAGGCTCATTGGCGGGAATGATGATTTCCCCAATACCGGAACGTGGTCCTGAAGCCATCATACGAACATCATTTGCGATTTTATTCAAAGAAACAGCCATTTGTTTCAATGCTCCATGACTTTCAACAATAGCATCATGGGCGGCAAGGGCTTCAAACTTATTAACCGCTGTTTTAAAAGGAAGGCCAGTGAATTGAGAAATGTATTTTGCAACAAGAACATCATATCCTTTTGGGGTATTAAGTCCGGTTCCCACAGCAGTTCCTCCTAAGGCTAATTCGCTTAAGTGGTCTAGCGTATTCTCCAACGCTTTAAGACCATGTTCCAATTGTGAGGCATAACCGGAGAATTCCTGCCCTAAGGTTAGGGGAGTAGCATCCATTAGATGGGTGCGCCCTATTTTGACCACATCTTTAAAGTCCTTTGTTTTTTTAGTCAATGTGTCCTTTAATTGAGTAACACCAGGAATTGTAATTTCGACTATCTTTTTATAGGCAGCGATGTGCATTCCTGTAGGGAATGTATCATTGGAAGATTGTGATTTGTTCACATCGTCATTGGGTTGTATGGTCTTTTCACCTTCCCCGATAACCTTTCCTGCAACTTCATGTGCTCGATTGGCAATTACCTCGTTCACGTTCATATTGCTTTGGGTACCTGAACCAGTTTGCCAAATTACTAATGGAAACTGGTCATTGTGCTTCCCGTCCAAAATTTCATCGCACACAGTTGCAATCAAATCTCTTTTTTCAATAGCAAGAACACCAAGTTCATGGTTTGCATAGGCTGCTGCCTTTTTCAAATAGGCAAATCCGTAAACAATATCCAATGGCATGGAAGCTGTTGGGCCAATTTTAAAATTATTTCGGGAACGTTCGGTCTGCGCACCCCAATATTTATCGGATGGCACCTCAACTTTTCCCATTGTGTCTTTTTCAATTCTGAAACTCATAATAGGGTATTTTGGTTTATAATACCATTGCAACAAAAAAATGCATCATATAATCCGTTTCTTTTTTGCCTATACTTCTTCATATAAACAAAAAATAATTCAAATTAGTTATAATTCATTTTTACATCCCAATGGTATAACAAAGGTACTTCATTGGTAGATTTTAATACTTCTAGATCGACTTAAATTTAAAAAATTGAAGATTTTTTTTGCATTTGATTTGCTCTTTTGATTGTTTTCAAAGTATCTTAGCGCCATAAAATAAATACAGATGTTCGAATTCGACCAATATTTAGGATTTTTAGCGTTTTTAACCATATTGACCATAGGGTTTTGGTTAATGTTTTTTTTATTGTTGTTTGTAGTACCTTATTGGTTGGGGGGCAACATTATTGAACTTTGGAAAGAAAGACGTAAAGCCAAAAGAGCTGCTCGTTTAGAGGAATAAAAAAAGAAGCCAATTGGCTTCTTTTTTGTTTTATGACATTATGTTTTTTTGATTTATCCTTCAAATT
>CAZYQR010000377.1:0-2690 GCA_964649755.1 uncultured Maribacter sp.
CACCAAAAATGGAATATCAATATTAAAAGCCAACTTTTTGATGACAGGCTCATGTAACAAATTCTCCAAAAAACTATGTTCATAATTAACCATGGTAAGCATACCAATACCCAACTCCTCTAAAAATACCTTGATGGCTTCGGTCTTACTTGTAAAATTGGGCATCCAGTGGACTGAATTTTCCATAGGATCCAAATAGGCCCTAAGTGTTTTAAGGTTACCTTCCTGCACCTTATTCAAGTGCTCTTCCTCATTTATGTGAAGTATCCGTGTTGCAGAACCACAACGTGTGGCCATGTAGCACAAGGGGTCAAGAACTTCAGCATCATAATGCCTTTTATAGTTAGTGGCAAAAGCGATTTCATAAGGAACCTTAAAATCTGCATTCATTGGTACTGCGAGAATTGGGCATTTCTTCACCGATGCCATGGTCTTGGTGGTAGTGCTTCCCAAAAATACCCCTAAACCTCTTGATTTTCCCTTGTTTCCCATAACAACCAAGTCTATTTTATGCTCATCAATGGATTGAGAAATAGCCTCAATCACATCCATTTTTTTGGATATCATTTTATATTTATGCTTTGGGCACTTATTATCCAAGTTGATTCTATGATATGTGTGTTTCAATTCCTCATTGGATTCATCTTTAAGTTGCTCTAACAAACCTTTACGCTCCCCATTTCCAATACCATTATCAATGCTTCTACTTATCAATGGTGTGCTTTCATTATAGGCATTTATTAGATAGAAGTTACACGCTTTACTCTTGAACAGTTTTGAGACGAAATGAAGTGCATTATACGCATCATTAGAAAAATCGGTTGGCACTAAGATATTTTGCATTTTTAGTTGTTTTTATTTGGGGGGATTACCATAAACGGAATGGTTACATGAAAGCCTAACTTTTTGATAACAGGTTCTAAAAATAGACGTTCAAAAAATGTATGACGATTCTGAATCATTACCAAAAAGTTTACTTTATTCTTTTGTTGGAAATTATTGATGGCCGTAATCACCTCTTGATTAGGCATTTCGTGGAACAAATGGGCAATTCGACCAAAAATCCCATCTAACTTTGCCTTATTTTTCAATTGTTCCTCACTGAGGTCATACCCTGTAGAAATATGCAATACATCTATTCTTGAAATATGTTGTTTCGCCAAGAACTCCAACGCTTCTAATTGTTCTTCTTGATAATCGATACCCAAATCTGTAGGGAACAATATCTCCTTTGGGGTTTCATATTTGAAATTAGGAGGAATGGCAATGACCGGACAACGCGCTTTTTTAATAACATGTACGGTATTTGTACCAATTAAAATCTCTTTGGCACCGGTGGCACCTTGTGTACCCATAATCACCATATCGGCATTTTCATTCATGGTGGTTTCCACAATCTCATCAACCAAAGTATTAAAAGCTGAATGCGCCATGAAGGTGTGTTTCTTGTTGTTGTGTTCCGCAATCAACTTTTTTTTAAGCTCTTTTAACTGGGTCAATGAATTTTCCTGATAAATATCCCCTAAACCTATCTGTCCAGGACTGTGAAGTACATATTCAGCCTGATAAATTGCAGGCGTATACGTATGCAATAAGTAAAAAGTACATTCCTCTTGCTTAAAAAGGTTAATAGCGTAACAAATCGCATTATATGCGTTGTCTGAAAAATCGGTGGGCAGAATTATACGTTTCATTTTTCAAGATTTTTTAATTATCTGAATAAATTTTGCATGACCAAAAAAGGAATCTTAATATGAAGTCCTATTTTATCAATGGTAGATTGGCTTAGCATATCCTCAAGAAAGGAATGTCTTGAGTTTACCAATACCAACATATCAATATCTTTATGAACTATGTATTTGGTAATGGCAATAGTCTTATCCTTTTCCTGGGTAGTTTCGAATAGTAGTTTAGCTTTGGGCAGGCAATCTCTAAGAAAATGCTGATTGTCTTCCTGGCGAAGCGAAAGTTTTTTAATCGGATCAATATAAAGCATGTGTATTGTTGACCTAAATGAACCTGACATTTCACAAAGTAATTTTAATTCGCGCCTTTTATAGGGCACCAAATAATTCGTAGGAAAGAGTACTTCTTTAGGTGCATGGTACTCAAAACCCTCAGGTATGGCTAACACCGGGCAACTGATATACTTTAAGACCTGCAAGGTATTACTACCAAAAGTTATACTGCGATCATTGGTTTCGCCTCTAGTGGCCATGACAACAATATCCATATTCTCTTGATTCACCAAATCATTGACTTCATCAATCAAGGAACCAAAAGTCGAAATTGTTTTATACTTATGGTGTGGATTGGGATAATGGTGTTTGATCTCTTCCAATATCTTCTTCAATTGTCTTTCAGAATTTTGGGAAATTTTTTCCCTTAATAAATCCAATTGACTTCGCTTGGACAATTTGTCCTGTTGGTATACCTCATCAGCATAAGCGTGCATGATGAAGATTTCGCTTTTTTCGTATTTAAAAACCTGACATGCATATTTTAAGGCGTTAAAGGCATTATCTGAAAAATCAGTGGGAACCAATATCTTTCTCATGGCACAAGATTTATTAGTTTTACCAAAGTTAAGCTTGATCAAATTTTTAAACCATGATATTGGTCAGTTTACAGCCATATGTATTTTATTAATTTGCAGTCGCAAACCAGAAAACATGAAGCGTAGTTTTAAA
>CAZYQR010000378.1:0-2682 GCA_964649755.1 uncultured Maribacter sp.
TAAACGTGAACCATGCATTCTGTGAATTATTCGGTTACCCCAGAGAAGAGCTTATGATTATGGACTTCAAAAAAAATAATTTGGCCGTTGACACAGTTCTTCTGAAAAAAGTACTCAAAATTGCCATGAAAACAGGGCGACTAGACGATCTTCCCTTTGATATGTACCATGCCAATGGAAGTATAAAAAACATCATAGTAAGTGCTACAAATACTTTTTTAAACAACAAAGATATTTTTATAATTTCCTATTTAGATGTTACCGATAATATGGCGGCTGAACGAAAGTTAAAAGAAGCCGAAAAAGACATGTTTAAAGCTATTATCAGTTCTGAGGAAAAAGAACGAGCCAGATATGCCAAAGAACTGCACGATGGATTAGGGCCTATACTTTCAACAAGCATGATCTATCTGCACACATTGTTGCACGAAAAAGATAAGGACAAACAAACCAAATATATTAATAGAACCTATGCCCTCTTAGAAGATGCTACGCGCAGTATACGAGAAATATCTTCGAATTTAAGTCCAGATATCTTAAAAAAATATGGGTTAGTGCAGGCTGTTCGTTCTTTTATTGAAAAGTTGCAGGAAGTTTCAAGGGTCAAGTTCAAGATTAACTCTAATTTAACCAATGAATTCAATGAATTAACAGCTTTTACCCTATATCGAACCCTTACAGAATTAATAAATAATTCCATAAAGCATGCGGATGCAAACAAGATTGAGATTTCATTTGATCAATCATCTGCAAGAATAAAAATTTCATATGCCGATGACGGCTCAGGCTTTGATTATGAAAAAGCAAAAAAAGAAAGCAATGGATTTGGCCTCATGAATCTTGAAGGTCGAATTAAAAAAATTGGTGGTCATTACGAATTTATTTCGGCCAAAGGCAAAGGAACACAAGTTGAAATTAATTTACAAACCATCGGAAATGATACGTATAGCTATAATTGAAGATTTACCAATTGTTCTTGAGGGGATTAAATTACTCATAAACAATATAAAGGACTTTCATATTGTTGCTGAATTCTCAAATGGCAAAGAATTCACAGATAATCTTCAATCAATTGATGCTGATGTTGTCCTCACTGATATTGATATGCCCGTAATGGATGGAATCACCGCAACTAAAATCGCCCTAAGTTTAAATCCTGAACTAAAAATTATTGCCTTATCAATGTACAATGATCGTAAATACTATTACGAGATGGTAACCGCAGGTGCAAGAGGTTTTGTGCTTAAACAATCGCCTTCGAACACATTGGAAACCGCAATAAGAGAGGTTCATAACGGAGGTAATTACTTCTCCGAAGAATTATTAAGATCTGTGATCATTGAGATGCGAAGTATTGAAAGTCAACTTATTGATGAGAAAAAAAAGCTAATGAAGTTGACTGATAGGGAAAGTGATATGTTAAACCTCATTTGTCAAGGTCTTACCAATAAAGAACTGGCAGACAAATTATTCGTAAGTGTACGGACCATAGAAGCTACAAAATCAAGACTTATGGAAAAAACCAATTCTAGAAATAATGCTGGTTTAATTATTTGGGCCATCAAGAATAAGATCGTAATCATCTAAAATCTGTATATCCTATATTCCGCCTCCTGGACATAGAAATTGCACTTAACGGTATTATTGTACTCGGCAGCTACAACCTCACCAAATCTTTGACTTGAAAAAATGGAATACTCCGCGGAATTTTCCTCATTCAAAATAATATGGATTTGTATATATTCAAGTGTCCAATTTCAATTTTGACAGAAATACCCTATTTCCAGTCTACAAAGGGTAAACCTTTTTATTTAATTGATTTTCAAGTAGATAGGCTCTAATTAATGTGGTAAACCACATTAATATATAGTATTCTCCACCTTCACAAATGAAGTTTACTTAACTCCTATTTGATTCTCACCTTAGTATCTTTGTAGATTAATAGTTTATCTTTTTTTGATTAAGGTCATTTACCATCGTAATTCATGTTCTGGTAGTATTAGTAGTTCCCCCTCCTACCAGACTATTTAATAGTAGTTACATGACTAAACATCAATGAATGATAAAAAGAAAGACTTTCTTGATGTTCATAAACCACTGAAAAATGGGAGGACTAAAATCCATAAAACATGCTATTCAAAATTGGTTGCATTTAAAATGCAAACTACTAAGTGCGCATGATTATGTTCTTGAAAACAAATACACTGAGGATATTCTAAAACTGAGTTGCAAAAAGTGTCAAAAAAAATTTGGGGTTAATTTAAAGTCAGCGGTCATTTTTGCCTGGGATGAAGATATGATGTTATCGCTTTCGATATATGAAAAAAACCTTAAGAATGATGCAATTTTAAAACAGTTGCCAGATGACATTATTCCAATGAAAATTGTGGTTTAACTAAAATAAACGCCTTTTGTCTTTATTTATCCAATAGACGCTAAGCCTTTCCCATTAATATATAGTCAATAGCAAAAAAATCATATGCCCCCTATTCAAAACGTATTACTAATTGATGACAGTCCAATCGATTCTTTCTTGAATGAGAAGGTACTTGCTAAATTCAATAAAGATATTAAGACCAAAACAATCAACTTTCCACTGGAAGCCTTGGCCTTTTTAAATTCAATTAATGACCTTTCATTAAAAAATCAAATCGCATTTAAACCAGATATTGTTTTTCTTGA
>CAZYQR010000379.1:0-2676 GCA_964649755.1 uncultured Maribacter sp.
TGCATATGTTAGAATGGTTTGTCCCAGATAAAAATATGACCCTCGCTGCATATGCAGAGAAGATGACAAAAAATGTAAAAAGTGCAAATCCTGTTTTGCTTGGTGTTTCCTTCGGCGGTATTTTGGTACAGGAAATGGCCAAAATCATTCGTGTTAAAAAGGTCATTGTTGTCTCAAGTGTTAAACAAACTACCGAATTGCCTAAAAGAATGATTTTTGCCAAATACACCAAAGTGCATAAGCTGTTGCCAACGGGTTTGGTGAATAATGTTGAGCTCTTGGCGAAATATGCCTTTGGCGAGACTGTAAACAAGCGCCTTGAACTCTATGAGCAATATTTATCAATCAGAGACAAGTATTATATAGATTGGTCTATTGACCAAATTGTAAATTGGAAGCAATCACGTTTACCCGAAAATTTAGTCCATATTCATGGGGATAAGGATGTTGTTTTCCCAATAAGTCATATCAAGGATTGTATTCCTGTCAAAAACGGCACGCATACCATGATTATACACCGAGCTCGATGGTTTAATGAACACTTACCTACAATTATTTTGGAATAAGGGAGTTGTATTAATACCTTTGAGTATAAAGCTAACAAAGAATTATGAAGATTTTAAAGAATGTTTTGATGCTATTAGGAGTCTTTTTTGTGATAACGACTCTAATTTTTGCAGTGCAGAAGAGTAGCGATTCCACAACTCCTGATATTCAGGATGTTGCAGAAAACGATGAAGATAAAAGTGTCTCAAATACTTATAGAATTACAGCAATTGACATTCCATCAGACTTGAATTTTGCCAGTGAAATGGTGCCTCAAGATGACCCTGAAATCATGGAACGGGTAGATAGGGAGTTTTTGGTCAATACCTATTGGCAATCCAACGCATTGCTTTTAATGAAAAGAGCCAATAAATATTTCCCAATCATAGAACCAATTTTAGCCAAAAACGGGATTCCTGATGATTTTAAATATTTGGCCGTTGCCGAAAGTGCATTGACCAATGTGGTTTCACATGCTGGCGCAACTGGTTTTTGGCAAATAATGAAAGGAACAGGAAAGGAATATGGACTTGAAATAAATGCCAATATTGATGAGCGTTACCATCTTGAAAAATCAACCCAGGTTGCTTGTGATTATTTGAATAAATGGAAAGGGAAATATGGTAGTTGGACCTTAACGGCCGCGACTTATAACGCAGGACCAGGGGCAATTAGCAAATTTATGGGAATTCAAAAAGTTGACGATTACTATGACCTTTTGTTAGGACAAGAAACAGGAAGGTATGTGTTTCGCATAATGGCAATTAAAGAGATTCTTTCAAACCCAGCTAAATATGGGTTTGATATTGATAAGGAAGATATGTATAGCGCTGTCCCTACATTCAAGGTAGAAGTTGATGCTCCAATTACAAGCTTTGCAGATTTTGCCAGTGAGTATGAAATTAATTACAAGATTCTAAAAAGGCACAATCCTTGGCTTAGAGAACCACACTTGAACAATTCTTCAAGGAAAAAATATACGATTGAAATCCCTAATAAAGGATACTACAAGGTGGGTAAATAAGAAAATTAGATTTTCTTCATCTGTTTCTGCATCATTTTTATTTGATCAGTAAGCATATTGTTCTTGTCCAATTTCTTGGCTTCATTCAACAAGGTCGTTGCTTCCCTTTTACGACGTTTTTGCATTGCTATACCTGCCAAACTTAGTTTGGCCATAGCTACATCGTAATCCATAGTAAGCCCAAGTTTCAATGCTTTTCTGAAAAATTTTTCTGCCTGAGTCAAATTCTTTTGGGAATGCAGAATTCCGTGTAGATAATTATAATATCCTTGTTGCTTGGTAATAAGGGCAGCTTCAGGATTCTTGATCCTATCCAACCATTTTTGTGTTCCTTCCATATCTTGCTTTCGCATTCTAAGAAAGGCGAGTAAAATCATTTCGTTCCTAAAATAAAGGAATATGAATATCAATGAGAATAAAATCAAAGAAATACCATTACCAATGTTTCCTTCAACAAATTGGTATATGGCATATGCGATTATTAGTCCTGCTATTACGAGTTTTATGTTTTTGTTAAACATGTTGTTATTCTATTCTTTAGGTATTATAGTAGTTTATACCACCATTAAACGTTCAGCGCAAAAGTAATAAAATCCTGCCTGTAGCTTGCAGGTCATAACAAAAAAAATATTTTTTTAAATAGGTTTGCCAAAGCGAAAACTCTTTGTATATTTGCGCCCAGTTTTGCAGGTCGTTCTGCTCAACAATACAAAAACGAAAAGTATTCAACAATGCCAGGTCAAAAGAGAACATATCAGCCATCAAAAAGAAAAAGAAAGAATAAGCATGGCTTTAGAGAGCGCATGGCAACCGTTAATGGTAGAAAAGTTCTTTCTAGAAGAAGAGCAAAAGGAAGGAAAAAATTATCTGTATCCTCTGAGCTGAGACACAAAAAATAATGATTAAACTTTTTATAAAATATTAAGGTGTTACTTTTCTAAAAGTAGCACCTTTTTTTTGTCCGTATAGTAGTATAAAAATAAACGAGAGCATGCCAAAAAGAAAAGATTTAAAGTCAATTTTAATTATAGGGTCAGGGCCAATAGTAATAGGACAAGCTTGCGAATTTGATTATGCAGGCTCACAATCCTTACGCTCCCTGAGAG
>CAZYQR010000380.1:0-2672 GCA_964649755.1 uncultured Maribacter sp.
GCATATTTCATCACCTCTTTGATTTCCACATTATTATAATACCGTTCCCAACCGGCAGAGGCAAAGGTCAATGTCTGTTCCCTCTCCAATGTGTTCAACCCTTCGCGCAACTCTTTCATCAATAAAGTGAAGTTTTGTTTGTCTTCAGGTCGGGCACCGGTTTTGGCTGCGGGAATTGCAGGGTACTCCCAATCAATATCCAACCCATCAAGGTCATATTTTGTATTGAATTCAATTACACTCTCTACAAACTTTCTTCTGTTCTCGGCAGTGTGTGCCATATCAGAGAAACCATCTGCGCCCCATCCACCACAAGCAATCATTACTTTTAAATTTGGATAGTGCTCACGTTGCGCAACCAATTGCTCTAACCTTCCCCCATTATCCTCATCACGAAACTTCATTTCACCATCAATGACATTGGTGAATGAAAAGATAATATGTGTCAATTGGTTCAAAGGAAGTTGTTCGGGATGATAATCCTTTTCCGGCACGTAATAGGCCATAACCACAATTGAGTCTTTTTGTTCTTTTAGATTATTAGAATTTGAATTGATTGAAAAAGAGGCGAGGATTAACATAAGAAATAGAAATCCGTAATATTTAATACGTTTCATGGCTGCATTTTTTATATGCATAAAACTTAGACAATTAAGCTCAAGAATCAGAATCTATTAGACGGAAAGCAGTTGGGAAAGTACAAACAGCAGACTTTAAGCTCTTTGCCTTTTTACTAAAGTTTTAATCAATGTAAATTGTAGCTGCATTCACAAAATCACGGTGTGAAATAAAATAACTTTTATGTGGCTTACCATCAATCAAGATTTTATTTATGGTATTCTTATTGTCTGATGTTTTGGAATGTATTTCCAACTTCTTCCCCTTGTAATAATCCTCATCCAAATGAATTGTTATTTTATCAAATGATGGTTTTGTGATAGCGTACATGGCTTCTGCTGGATTTACAGGATAAATGCCCATCATTGAAAATACCGCCCAGGCCGACATGGTTCCCGTGTCATCATTGCCAGGAAGACCGTCGGGGCTGTTTTTAAAATGTTCACTCAATAATTCAGACACCATTTTTTGGGTTCTATGTTCTTCTCCCTTGACGTAATTAAACAAGTAAGGATAAGCGATATCAGGCTCATTGGCCATATCAAATTGGCCTTTATCAAAAACATCCTGTAATCTTTGTGCAAAAGGTTTTGGCCCACCCATTAATTTCATAAGCCCTTTTATATCATGTGGGACCATAAAGGTATATTGCCATGCGTTGCCCTCGATAAATCCAAGGTTCTTTTCAAAATTAGCCCCAGATTCCGGATTGTATGGAGTCAACCAACTTCCATCATCATTCTTGGGTCGTAATAGATTGAATTCTTTATCGAATAATTTCCTGTATGATATTGCCCTCTTACTAAATCGTTTATAATCTTCTTTTTTACCCAGTTGCTTGGCTAACTGTGCTATTGCATAATCGGTAATATTGTATTCTTGCGTAGTGGATACTGAACCACTATTTATAGTTTTTGTGGTGAGATACCCTTTTTCCAGATAATCGCTTAGTCCAGGGCGTAAAGGATTGTTTTCTAGTTGATCTGCACTTTTCAACATTGCTTCATAGGCTTTTTCCAAATCAAAATCACGAATTCCCTTAAGATAGGTATCTGTTATAATAATGCCTGCTGGATCGCCTACCATGGTTGTAGTCTCAGTGGCATTCAATTCCCATTTAGGCAGCCATCCACTTTCATCATAAATCTGCAGCATGCTTTTGACCATATTCGATTGCTGCTTTGGATATAACAAACTCATCAATTGGTGCAAATTGCGATACGTATCCCACAATGAGAATACGGTATATCGCGTTCCCTTTGTTTTTAAGGTCTCCCTAGTTTTCATTTTAGGATAATCGCCGTTGAAGTCATTTAGGGTATTCGGATGGATCAAAGTATGGTATAATGCCGTATAAAACTTCACCTTGTCTTCCTCATTATCTCCTTCAACTTCTATTCTAGATAGATATTGATTCCATTCATCTTGGGCGCTACGCAATATTTCATCAAAAGTCTTATTTGCTGTTTCCTTTTCAAGATTTTCCCTTGCATTATCAATGCTGACATAAGAAACACCAATTTTCATTTCCACCTGCATAGGTTTATCAAAATTGTACCGCATATACGCTCCTATACTATCACCAACAACTTCCTTGGTATAGTTTTTCATAATTCGGGTTTTACCGTTATAACCCATCCACTGAGCTTCTAAACCTTTATATTGAGCAGGTTTTTTCCAAACACCGAATTCCTCCGCTGGTTTTGAAAACCGTGCCACAAAATATATAGGATAGGCCTCTTCTGGTTTATAATAGCAAAAAGAACCAACTGACCTAACACCTTCAATTTCTGTCGAAGAAACAACCTTAACGCTGGCTCCTTGCTCATTGGTAAGCCCTAATCCTAGATTTAGTAAAATATTGGAATGCCCTGCTGGAAAGGAATAATTGCTAACCCCAACCCTGGTCGAGGCAGTTGCTTCGACCTTTATATCATATTTATCCAATGTAGTCGAATAATAACCGACTTGACTCTTTTCATTAGAATAAGTGCTGCCATACTTTAAATGATCGGTTTTAATATCGCCAGTTGTGGGCATAGCTAAAATAACGC
>CAZYQR010000381.1:0-2662 GCA_964649755.1 uncultured Maribacter sp.
ATAATTTATACCTTTGATTATAAATTAATTTATAGTGAAAACTTTAAATATAGCTATTGATGAATTAAGCTGGCATATTCTTCAATGTCTTCAACTGAATGCAAGGGAATCATTTGCCAGTATAGGTCGAAAAGTTGGGTTAACGCCACCGGCGGTTGCAGAGCGTGTTAAAAAACTTGAAGACATGGGTGTTATTCAGGGATATAAGGCTATGGTTTCACATACGCTAACAGGAAATCAGCTCAAAGCAATCATAACACTAAGAGCCTTCATGGGTAAATTGAAACCATTTCTAGCAACGGTAAAGGGTTTTGATGAAGTCATTAATTGTTATAGGGTTACGGGCAATGAAAATATTGTAATGGAAGTGGTCTTGAAAGATCAATTTCATTTGGAGCGATTCATCGATAAATTGATTCAATATGGAGAGGCCCGGACCCATATTATACTTTCGGATATTATTTCTGGCGCTCCAATTAGCAAATAATATCATTTGAAAACACCATATTATTCATCTTATGGTTTGCTGCTCAGGGAATAAATTTTTTATTTTAACGTTGAAACATAGATATAATAAACGAATACGTGCAATTGGCTATTGATAAGGGCGTATTTTTTTACCTAAGATATTTCTTGCAGGCCTTATTTTTGCTTGATGATTCTTGGGAGGTTACCTTTAAAACCAAAGAAGCCATAAAACAGGAGTTGAATAATAATAAAGTTGCTAATTATGAAGGAGTCGAAATAGGTTATATCGGAGAATAAGATTATTTTCAATTACCTTAGTTGTATCTTTAATATGAATTTTTTGGCTAGATTTTTGATGTATTAAATGGCATGAAGAAATTGTTACTTGTACTTACCTTAAGTATTTCCTTTTTATCAACAGCCCAACAACTAACACTTAGAAAAGGGGCAATAATGGAGAGCATTGCAGTAAATGATACTGTCCCTGAGGATTTCGCCTTGTTTTTACCAACAAAGTTTGATGCGTCAAAAAGGTGGCCAGTGATCTTTGTATACGATATGCAAGGTCGAGGGAAAATGGTATTGCGTATGCTTTTGGGTGCTGCGGAAAAAAACAACTACATACTGGCGGCATCGAATAATGTGAATGATAGTCTATCATTGACCCAGAATGTCTTGATTTCCAAAAGAATGTTCAATACGGTTTTTGAGTTATTTAAAATTCAAAAAGATAGGGTTTATACTGCGGGCTTTGATGGTGGTGCTCGAATTGCTTCTGTAATGCCGACTTTCATGAACCAGATTACAGGGGTTATTTCATGCGGTTCCACTGTAGGCAATACGGAAGTATTGTCAAGTAAAAAGCCATTTCATTTTGTAGGGGTTGTTGGTACTGAGGATTTTAATTATCCTGAGATGGTAGAGATGGAAAAGCTTTTCAATGTAATGAAATTCCCTAATCAAACATTGATTTTTGAAGGCGGCCATAAATGGCCTTCACAGCAATTAATTTCACGGGCAATTGAACTTTTTGATCTTAGTGCCATGGCCAAAAAAGTAATTCCGGTAGATACGTCTTATGTTGAAAAAAGTTATGATAGGAGAATATTGGAAGTAAATGAACTTGTTTCCAAAAATAGTGCAGTACAGGCATATAATGAGCTTGGTGAGGTTATGGAAGTTTACAGACACTTTAAGAATGTGGATTCACTCAAAGCAAGTAGAAAAGTTCTAAAACGGGGTACTGCATATAAAACACAAAAAAGAAGCCTAAATACCTGGTTATTTAAAGAGTCGCTTATAAAGGATGATTACGATTATTATTTAGAAGAAGATATTCTTACTTACAACTATAACAATTTAGGTTGGTGGAATTATCAAATGGGTGAATTGAAAAAGTATAAGAATAGCAAGTATATCTTTCAACGACAAATGGGACTCCGGCTTGAAGGTTATTTGAATGCCCTGATTGCCGATAATATAGATTTAATTGTTTTGGATACCCCGATTGATGAGGAAGCCTTGAATCTTCTTTGGATGTTGAAAACCATAACATCCCCAGACGATTTTTCGAATTATCTCAAGGTGATTTCCTGGAATGCCAAGGTCGAGGATTATGGTACTGCCTTGTATTACTTGGAGGAACTTCTAAAAAAGGGATATACAAATACTGAGGAACTTTATGCCCTGGAAAATACTGCGCTTTTCCGAATTACCCCAGCGTTTAATGCATTGGTTGCAAAGTATCTGAAAAAAGCGAGGTACGAAATCATTGAAGAATAAGGTTGGGAACTTTGGATACATCCCAATCAATGACCAGTCCTTTAGCAATTGACTCCGCAATTTCCTTACCATATAAAACTTCGCATAAATAAAGTGCTGCTTCAAAACTTTTAGCACCCCCAGCAGACGTAATATATTTATCGTCGTGAACAAAAAGTACCTTATCAGCTACTTGTAAGTGAGGGAATCTTTTTCGATAAAGTTCAATATCACTTGGAAATGTTGTGGAAGTAACACTATCTAATACGCCTGCTTTGGCCAACACAAAAGCACCATCACAATGTGAAGTCATATATAGTGCATTTTTATCGACCTTTCTAACGAAATTCAACATTAAGGTGTCTTTTAAGTCACTATCTAGATGGTGTTCGGCACTTGTTTTTTTTATATTGTTATATTAGGCCGCGGTGGG
>CAZYQR010000382.1:0-2658 GCA_964649755.1 uncultured Maribacter sp.
CGCTTTAAATTCGGGAACAAAGGTCTTTATCTTGGTATTGTCAAAAATGACGCTCTCCGCTTTATCAGCCAATAAAGTTCCTGTAAACGAAGGTTCTATTTTACAAATGAAATCAGAAGCTATATGAACAATATTGGCTTCTCGACCCAAGTTATCGGCCAGTATTTTATAAATCGTATTCCAACTTAAAATTTCATCTGATGTAATATGAAAGGCATGACCTATAGCTTGGGTCAACCCCAAAAGTCCCACAAAACCTATAGCAAAATCATCTGCATGCGTAACCGTCCATAAAGAAGTACCATCACCATGCACTATTATTTCCTTCCCTTTTAGAATTCTATCTGCAGTGGTGTACTCTTTAAACCCTCCTATGGCAATGGGGATTACAGTGTCATAAGTCAAGGATGGGCGAACAATTGTGATTGGAAATCCCTCTTCGCGATAGGCCTGCATTAAGCGGTCTTCGCACTTTATTTTATCATAAGAGTAATCCCATAGATTATTACACAGCGGTGTAGATTCCGTGATTACAGGATAACCCAATGGTGTTTGATAGCAAGAAGCGGAACTAATGAATATGTATTGTTTCGTTTTTCCTTTAAATAGTGAAATATCCCGTTCAATATCATCAGGAGTAAAGGCAATCCAATTGACCACAACATCCCAATGATGTTTGGCCAGTTCAGAGAGTTCCTTGGGTTTGTTGATATCCCCAAGAATCGTTTTCACACCAGACAATACTACTTTTGTATTTCCTCTATTTAGATGGTAGAGATCCATGCCTCTTTCCAGTGAAAGTCGACTTGCAGGTGTACTTATATTACCTGTTCCTCCAATGAATAATACTTTCATTTTAAATATGTGGCTTTTACATAGATTGGCCTTGAAATTAGAAATAAATGACCAGATAGACTATTAAGATTATTGTGTTGGTTGTTTTTTCTGAAAAATAGAAGTAATTTGATGAATTCAAACAAAGACCAATATGACCAACCGGAGATCATTTATCAAAAAGACGGCCCTAGGAGCAACAGCTGCTTCCATATTGCCGTTATCAGCTTTCGCTTCAAATTCAATTCCAAATTCAGCGCCTAATATATCGCTAGCCCAATGGTCATTGCACCGGGCTTTGGAAAAAGGTCTTGTTCAAGCTGAAGATTTTGCACAGATTGCTAAGAACAAGTATGGAATAAGTGCTATTGAATATGTAAACCAGTTTTATGTGACTATGGTTAACAGTGAGAAATTCTGGTCTCAAATGAAATCAAAAGCTGATGACTTGGAGGTCAAAAGCCTTCTGATCATGGTGGATGATGAAGGTCAATTGGGAAACCCAAATAGTGCCGAACGAAAAAAAGCCGTCGAAAATCATTACAAGTGGATCCATGCCGCAAAAATTCTAGGTTGCCACTCCATTCGGGTCAACGCTTTTGGAGAGGGCAAGGAAGATTTAGTACGTGCCGCATTGGTAGACGGTTTAGGTGAACTTTCAACCTATGGTGGGAAGGAAAATATTAATGTTATAGTAGAAAATCACGGACTGCATACCTCAAACGGTGAATTCATGACAAGTATTATCAAGGAAGTCGAAAACCCTTACTTGGGCACCCTTCCCGATTTTGGTAATTGGTGCCTAAATGCCAAATGGGGAAGTACCCAGAATAATAGATGCACGGAGGTCTATGACCGTTATAAAGGAGTATCAGAATTTTTACCCTATGCCAAAGGTGTAAGTGCCAAAAGCTATGCTTTTGATGAAAATGGCAACGAAACCATTATCGATTACCAAAAAATGCTAAAAATCGTAAAAGATTCTGGTTTTGATGGTTATATCGGCATTGAGTTCGAGGGTGAAAATATGCCTGAACCAGATGGAATTAGAGCTACCAAAGCCTTGATTGAAAGGGTTTGGAAGGGGCTAGAGTAATTCAGTATTAAAAACAGCACTATATAGATGAATCGTTTCGGTTTTTCCGCGAAGCATAAGTTCTCCGATTTGAGTAAATGATATAGCATCTTCTTTATGTAATTTATCCAATAAATCTTCGGAAATCAATGCTTTAGCATTATAATTATTGCATTCAGCTTGAATTCTGGCTGTGGTATTGAGGACGTCCCCGGTATAAATGATGTCTTTTTTAATGATTCCGATTTCTCCTGTGGTGACCTCCCCAATATGGAAACCCGCCTTAAATTCGGGAACAAGACCAAATTGCTTTAGATACACGTCTCTTTTCTGTTCGATTGCTTTGGAAATCTTCGCAAAACACTGAATACAGTTGTTATTGTATACGCCCTCTTTTTGGGGCCAAGTCACTACAATTTCATCACCGACATATTGATAGATCTGCCCCGAGGTTTCCAAAATAGCATCCGTCATATCTGCATAATAAGCTTTTAACAAGTCGAAGTATTTCTTATGACCAATGTTTTCTGCAATAGTGGTTGAGGATTTCATGTCGAGGAACATAAATATCCGTATTTCCTGTTTGGGCCTATGGTATTTTCCTAAGGAATAATTGTGTAAGACCCCATTGCCTAAGTACTCCCCTACTTCTGAATAGAAAAGTGCGACATTCAAAATAACTACTGCATAGATTATAACACTCCAAAAGGCGAACTTTTGTAAAAACTGCCAAAGGCTGGCCAAAATTT
>CAZYQR010000383.1:0-2646 GCA_964649755.1 uncultured Maribacter sp.
CACGGGAAAGATCATAAATCAATATATTCCGAACTAGTGATTTATCGCTGTATGGCGCATATAATATCCAATCCTCTTCTTCTGGCATATCCAATACGGACACATTCAAGTCTTCGTTATTTTCATCCCTAGTCTCAAAACCATATGATTTCTTAGGAAACATTTGGGAAGAAGCCCCCCTAATCTCTATCCCGATTTTACCTGTGAAAGAAACTATATCTGCTTGGTTAATCGTTAACTCGGCATCAATTTTGGGTTCATCCACAATTGTGGAACCATTCGTATTTATGGAAAATATAGGTAATTTGTCTTCAGGTGGAATTTCAGACTCACCTGCTTCCTCTTCAATATTGGTTGGTGAAATAGTATCATCATTACTACAACTTGTAATAAAGAAAATGAAAAATAAAAGCAAGGTCAATGCAGCGTATTTCTTGGCTTGGATAATTATCATTTTCATTTAGTATCAATTTTTTTTCAAGATACCAAAACTATTCTATAAACCCCTTGTCGCGCATCCATTGGTCATTGAACATTTTACCCACATACCTACTGCCGTGATCATGGAACAAGACCACAACAACATCATCTTTAGTAAAGTGTTCTCTGAGTTGCAGTAATCCCTTAATGACCGCACCAGCCGAGTTGCCCAAGAACATGGCCTCTTCCCGTGCCAATTTCTGCGTATAAATCGCCGCATCCTTATCGGTTACTTTGGTGAAGCCATCAATAACTTCAAAATTTACGTTCTTAGGTAGAATATCCTCCCCGATTCCTTCAGTGATATATGGATAGATTTCATTTTCATCGAAAATGCCTGTCTCATGATACTTCTTAAAAACAGAACCATAGGTGTCAATGCCCCAAATCTTGATGTTTGGGTTTTTGGATTTCAAGTATGAACCAATGCCCGAAATAGTCCCGCCCGTGCCAACACCAGTAACGAAATGGGTAACCTTACCGTTGGTCTGCTTCCAAATTTCAGGACCAGTACTCAAAAAATGCGCCTTAGAATTTGAGGGATTGTCATATTGATTCACATACCATGAATTGGGTATTTCCTCGGCCAGTCGTTTTGCCGTCGAATAATAACTTCGCGGGTCTTCGGGAGCGACTTCTGTGGGGCATACATAGACCTTACTGCCCATAGCTCTAAGAATATCAATTTTTTCCTGTGATTGTTTATCGCTTATTACACAAATTAATTTATATCCTTTTATGGTAGCCACCATAGCTAAACCCATTCCTGTATTGCCCGACGTACCTTCTATAATCGTCCCTCCTGGCTTTAAATGTCCATCAGCTTCAGCATCTTCAACCATTTGGAGTGCCATACGATCTTTAACCGAGTTTCCTGGGTTAAATGTCTCGTATTTGGCCAACACCAAACATGGTAGGTCTTTGGTAAGTCTATTCAATTTAACCAAGGGTGTATTCCCTATTGTACCCAATATATTTTCTGCGTATTCCATCTAAGTATAAAGATAGGTTTTTGAATTATGGTTAATGATTATTGTAACAATGATATAAGAATCTGGCTATTCAAACCTAATAGCCTTGACCGGATTTATTTTGGTAATAATATACGATGGTACCAAAAGCATTAATAAGCATAAAATCAACACTCCTGTATTGAGGAGTATCACCGTTGAAAAATCAATATGAACCGGAATATATTCGATATAGTATTCCTTTGGATTTGGAAACTTTAACAAGCGGTATTTTTGCTGGATCCAAATAAAGCCCAATCCCAACAAATTGCCCCAAAAAAGGCCAACTGCTATCAAATAGGTCGCATTGTATAAAAATACTTTCCGAATACTCCAATTTGCAGATCCCAAGGCCTTTAAAATACCAATCATCTGTGTTCGTTCGAGAATTAAGACCAATAAGGCAGTAATCATATTAATACCCCCTACAATAATCATTATACCAATAATTAAGGCAATATTAAAGTCGAATAGACCAATCCATTCAAATATTTTATAATACTTACTTATGACCGTCTGTGTATCCAGGGTAGATAGGGTCTTTCCATAAATCTCCCTGCTCTTTTGATCTATATCATCAAAACTATTCAAAAAGACCTCAAAATTGCCTACTTGGGTATCTTCCCACTTATTCATACGCTGAATATGGCGTATGTCAATAAATACCAACATGCCATCTATTTCCTCGAAACCACTATCATAAATACCTATAAGTTTAAAATTTCTTTGATTGGGTTTTAAAGGGTCTTCCTCTTTCGGAAAAAAAGCTGAAAAAGAATCCCCGATTTTCAGTTGTAGTCGGTTGACCATTAATTGGGATAACAAAACCTCAGTATTCAAATCACCTGAATAATCAGGTAATTCGCCTTTAACCAAGTATTCTTTGAACACCTCCCAGTTATAATCACTACCAACACCCTTGGCGATAAAACCCTCAAAAGTGTTTTCAGTTCTGATAATACCACTTTTAGTAGCTACGGCTTGCACATGTGAAATACCATCAACAGAAGTGAATTCAGGATAAAAATCCTGCTCTATGGAAACTGGCACAACAGAAACATCGGAAGTATTGTTATCATAGTTGTAAATTTGAATATGACCATTAAAAGCTGCTACTTTTTCACGAATCTTGTGCTTTAGCCCAACACCAGTTGCA
>CAZYQR010000384.1:0-2623 GCA_964649755.1 uncultured Maribacter sp.
TAGTCCTAATAAAACCTTTTGGAGAAAGTTCGAATGCCCAAGCTAAAATTAGGGCAATCGGAAAGCCAATGATAAGCACAACCAAGATTATTTTCATTACCCAATCAGGGGCGCCAAAAGTAGAGCAAGCCAAACTAGCAACTTCGGCCGATAACCAAGCTGTTATGCCATAGGTCAATGCCACCCTATAAACATTGCGTATTTTAAGTTCGTTCAATAACTTTTTGAGATTCATATTCAGATAATAAAGAGAGGGAATACTTTAAAACGGCTTGACTCTGAATCAAATATATACAATATCTGGCTTTGCTGAATGCCCAAGCTAAGGAACAATTCTTATTTACTTAACACAATTTCATCTGTTCTCCATTATATTTGAACTAAAACTAAGGCATTGCGTTACCTATTTCTTATTTTTTGCTTCTCTGTTCTCTGTTCGTTCCAAACAGTCTTTGCCCAAGATGATTTTCTTGCAAAACAATATTTTAATGATGGGGATTTTGAAAAGGCAGTTGTATTCTACGAAAAATTAGTAGAAACAAATCCTAGGAGAACCGATTATTCAGAAGGGCTCATAGCGTGTTACCAACAGTTGGAACGCTACGAGGAAGCCGAAGAATACTTGCTTCAAAAAATTAATGAAGGCAACACCTACCCTATATTACTTATAGAATTGGGTCATAATCATGCACTACAAAATGCGCCTGAAAAGGCTGCAGAATACTACGAAAAGGCATTGGCCAAAATTAATGAAAATCCCAATTTTGGATACAGTATCGCATTTCGGTTTCAGAAATATTCCTTATTGGATTATGCATTAAAAGCTTATTCAAAGGCAATGGAGTTAAATCCAAAACTGGATTATAATTATCAATTAGCCCGAATTTATGGGGAACAGGGTAATATTGATAAAATGTATAACTCTTATCTGAACTTGCTCATTAATGGAAAGACCTCAAAATCAAATATACTACGAAGCATTGATGATTTTATTTCTTCGGATCCAGAAAATGAGAACAACATTAAACTTAAAAAAATATTATTACAAAAGGCTCAGCAAAATCCTGATATCCTATGGAATGACCTTTTAAGCTGGTTATTCGTTCAGCAAAAGCAATATAACAGTGCCTTTAGGCAAGAGAAAGCTATTTATAGAAGAATGGAGGGTGGCTCCATTCAACGCTTGGTAAGTCTTGGTGATTTGGTATTGGAGGATAATGAAAAAGAGATTGCAAAATCCATTTTTGAATATGTGGTGGAACAATCAGCAGATGAGGTCACAAGATTGAATGCGCAATTGAATTTGATTGATATTCAATTAATGGCTGCCAATGAAAAAACACTGGTTGAAGTTGGTAAACAATATGAGTCTTTGGTTGAAACCCACGGGTATAAAAGCCAGACCTTGCAACTGCAAATTGCCTACGCCAATTTTCTAACCTTCAAGTTGGATACGCCACAACCCGCAATTGATATTCTTAAGAAATGTATGGAATTACCTTTGAATGCACGTGGTAAGGCCTTTGTAAAATTGGCTTTGGGAGATATTTTAGTTTTTGACAAAAAATTCAATCAGGCATTGATTTATTTTTCACAGATACAAAAAAACTTAAAAAATGATGTACTGGGACAGAATGCAAGATTCAAAGTAGCCCAGACCAGTTTTTACAAGGGTGATTTTGATTGGGCGCTCACCCAATTAAAAGTACTCCGAGCTTCTACCTCACAACTTATAGCCAATGATGCTATGCAATTGAGTCTACTGATCTCAGACAATTCATTGGAAGATTCTACGCAAACCGCTCTGAAAAAATATGCCCGTGCCGATTTGCTTGCCTATCAGAATAAAACCAAAGAAGCTATATCTGCATTAGATGATATTCTTCAAAACCATAAAGGCGAAAAAATAGAGGACGAAGCGCTACTCAAACAAGGAGAGCTGCTAGTAAGTATAAAAGATTATGAAGCGGCTAAATTCAATTACCAAAAAATAGTGGAATTCTATGCTAGTGATATCTTGGCCGATGATGCATATTTCGCTTTGGGGGAATTGTACAGAAATGAGCTGAATGAACCTGAAATGGCTAAAGATCACTATGAAAAAATCATTTATAATTACCAGGATAGTTATTATTTCCCCCTAGCACGACAACATTTTAGAAGACTGAGGGGAGATAGTATAAATTAAATTCAAGAACAAACCCAATTATCAAGCTCAGAACATGGTGGAGTTTGATTGAACCTCGAACTTGAAATTGAAAATATGTACATATACAACGTAACTACGAATATTGAGGCATCAGTGCATGACCAATGGTTAAAATGGATGAAGGAAATCCATATTCCAGATGTATTGGCCACGGGGAAGTTTCTATCAGCAAAAATGTGCAAGGTCTTGGTTGAAGAAGATATGGGCAGCATCACCTATTCCGTGCAATTCACAACTGTGGATAAAGAAACACTACTTGCTTACTATACCGAGGAGGCTCCAAGACTCAGGCAAGAGGCCCTTAGTTTATTTCCAAATAAATTTGTTTCGTTCCGAACAGAACTTGAAGTCATCAGCGAACATTAAACCTATGGGTAAAAGAAAAAAAAAGAGTTCGGCTTCTTCTATCCCTGT
>CAZYQR010000385.1:0-2620 GCA_964649755.1 uncultured Maribacter sp.
TAAAACCGGAAGGCCAAATGGCTTTGGCTGATCTAAAAAGCCAAGCAGGTCTAAGCGGAAAGAAATGGGATAAATCGATGAAAGCCCTTTCAAAACATGATTTGATAAAGGTTGTTGTTGACGGTGATTCAAAGTCGGTCCAATTAAACTCATAGACACCTTTTAGAAGGTTTTTCCAATATTTAAGTAATCATTAATCAGTCAGCAACTGCTGTTTGTCTAATTTTTGGTTTGAAGCACCTTTAAAATTCCCTATTTTTATGAATACCTGATTGATATGGATTCAGATGAATAGGAGATGAAAAAAAACCACCGCAAAACACTAATTATAATATTGATGGTATTCGGTATTGTTCTTCTATGGAATATTTTCATACCGCAGGAAGAAGTCGATTTTAGTGCTGACATAAAACCTATCCTAAATAAGAATTGCATTTCTTGCCATGGCGGTGTTAAAAAGAACGGAGGTTTTAGTCTTTTGTTTGAGGAAGAGGCTTTAAGCACAACCGAATCAGGCCATCCATCCATTATACCTGGTAATGCATCCGGAAGTGAAATGATCAAGCGAATAAAATCGGATGATCCTGAACTTAGAATGCCTTATGAAAAAGAAAAACTTTCAGAAGGTGATGTCGATTTATTGAAACGATGGATTGACCAAGGCGCAAAATGGGGCAAACATTGGGCCTATTCCTTACCTGAAAAAGTAGAAGTGCCAACCATTACTGAGGAAGCAAGTTTTTCAGGCCTTGAAACCTCAGCTTTTGCCCAAAACGGTATCGACAATTTCATTTTAAAAAGATTGGCCAATGAAGGACTAAAACCAAATCCTTCCGCTGAACCAAATGTAATTGCAAGAAGATTGGCCCTTGATATTACGGGATTACCCCCAAATAAAAATCTATTCAAAGATTTCAACAATGGTAAGATTCCTTATGAAATTTTTGTGGATAGCCTTTTGGCCCAACCAACTTTTGGAGAGAAATGGGCAACGTGGTGGTTAGACATGGCCCGTTACTCTGACTCAAAGGGGTATGAAAAAGACCAAGGGAGAAGTATTTGGGAATATCGCGATTGGGTAATCAAGGCCTTAAATAAAGATATGCCTTACGACCAGTTTACCATTGAACAATTGGCAGGTGACTTACTCCCTGACCCTTCTGTGGATCAGCTTATAGCCACTGCCTTTCATAGAAATACCATGAACAATGATGAAGGTGGTACTGATGATGAGGAATTTAGGGTCGCCACTGTAATAGATCGTGTGAATACTACATTTGAAGTTTGGCAAAGTACGACCATTGGGTGTGTTCAATGCCACAGTCACCCCTACGACCCGTTTAGACATGAGGACTATTACAAACTTATGGCATTCTTTAATAATTCAAGGGATGAGGATATACCTAGCGAAGCTCCAATTTTAAAATTCTATTCCAACGAGCAGCAAAAAAAGGTAGATAAAGTCAATAATTGGGTATCTCAATTTGGTAATGATAAATTGGCAACTGCTTACAAGAACTTCCTTCTATACAAACAACCCGTATACAATTCACACCTATTCCAAGATTTCGTCAATGGTTCTTATGATGATCATGCATCAGTAGCACTCTGGGATGATGGTTCATGTAATATGCAAAATGCCTGGTCAGACAATGCCAGCAACTTTCTTTTGAATTATCGTTCGGGCTACGATAATACGTTAGTGACCATTAGAAAGGAGAATGCCAAAGGAGAAATATTGGCACAATTCAAAATTGGAAAGACGAAAGGCAATACTACTATTAAATTCCCCTTCAAACCAATTGAGGGAAATTTCAATCTCTATTTTGAAACCAATAATGATAATATTCCCAAAAAGGCAACTGCCATTAATATATATTGGATAGGCTTCTTAGCCGACTTGCCAGGAAAAGATAAAGCCGGATATCATCAAATTGAGACCAAGTTCATGGAATTAATTAATTCCAAAACTCCCACTGTTCCCATAATGATAGAGAACCCAAACTATATGAAACGCACAACCCAAGTTTTTGAACGTGGAAATTGGCTGTTAAAAGCCGACACGGTTCAACCTAGTGTTCCGAAAGCTCTAAATTCATGGAATAATGATTGGGATGATAATCGATTGGGGCTATCACAGTGGATTGTTGATAAGAAAAACCCATTAACCGCACGTACATTGGTCAATCGCGTCTGGCACCAACTATTTGGAAGAGGAATAGTTGCTACAATTGAAGATATCGGCACGCAGTCAGATCCTCCAACACATCCAGAATTATTGGATTGGTTGTCGCTAAGACTTATGAATGAACATAATTGGGGTGTGAAAGCCTTGATTAAGGATATAGTAATGTCCGGGACCTATAGACAAAGTTCAGTGAGCAATCCGGAAATGTACCAAAATGATCCGTCTAATGAGTTTTATGCCAGAGGCCCAAGACAACGCTTGAGTGCAGAACAGATACGCGATCAGGCCTTGGCCGTCTCAGGCTTATTGAGTAATAAGATGTACGGTCCAGGAGTAATGCCACCACAACCTGATGGGGTATGGCAAACTGTTTATAGTGGTGAAAAATGGATAGAAAGCAAAGGAGAAGATCGATATCGGCGAGCCGTTTAT
>CAZYQR010000386.1:0-2619 GCA_964649755.1 uncultured Maribacter sp.
TTCCTCAACTTCTTGCGCCAAGGCAAAATTTGCACCAAACAAAAAAGCAACGATGTTACCATCGTCGCTTTTTATATTTTTCAAATAAACTGAATACTATTTTACAAACTGTATTTTTTGTGTTTCTTTCTCGACCTCAGCACCTAGGAAACCTTGGTCTTCCATCCACTGATCGCTATAGATCTTACTCATATAACGAGAACCATGGTCTGGGAAAACGACAACAACATTGCTATCTTCCTCGAATTTATCCAGTGCGTTCAATTGCTTTATGGCTTGCATTGCCGCTCCGCTGGTATACCCAGCAAAAATTCCTTCAGTCAAGGCCAATTCCCGTGCTGTATGGGCACTTTCTTCATCGCTTACCTTAATGAATTCATCTATTGAATCAAAATCAGTGGCTGACGGAATCAAGTTCTTCCCTAACCCTTCAATTCTGTAAGGGTAAATCTCGTCAGTATCAATTTTACCGGTTTCATGGTATTTTTTTAGTACAGAACCGAAGGCATCAACACCTATGACTCTTACGCTTGGGTTCTTTTCTTTTAAGAATTTAGCAATTCCCGAAATGGTTCCACCAGTTCCGCTACAAGCCACTAGATGAGTGATGTTTCCATTTGTTTGGTCCCATATCTCAGGACCTGTTGTAGCATAATGTGCATCAATATTCAATGCATTAAAATATTGATTTATGTATACTGAATCCTTGGTTTCTTCATGCAAACGTTTTGCAACCTCATAATAAGACCTTGGGTCATCGGCACTAACATGCGCAGGGCATACATGAACTGTAGCACCCATTGACCTGAGCATATCTATCTTATCCTTAGATGATTTTGAACTAACGGCCAAGATACAATCATACCCCTTGATTATACTCACCATAGCTAAGCTAAAACCAGTATTACCCGAAGTAGTTTCGACAATGGTGCTTCCTTCGGTCAGAATTCCTTTCTTTTCAGCTTGATCAATAATATAAGCTGCAATTCTATCTTTAGAAGAATGTCCAGGATTAAAGGCCTCTACTTTGGCATAAAAGTTACCTTTAAGATTGGCAGTTAATTTATTCAGTTTGATTAGTGGTGTGTTTCCTATTAAATCTAGGATACTGTTGTAAGCATTTATCTTATGTTCCATAAAGGCTGTCTAAGTTTTCAAATTTAGAACAATTAGGAAATTGTTGAAATTCCCCGACAAAATTACTATTTTTTTTTAATTAATCGATTTTTCCTTCTAAATCTAACATAAATGCATATTCTTTAGCAACCTCTTTAAGGGCTTCAAAACGCCCAGAAGCACCACCATGACCTGCATCCATATTAATATCAAATAACAATAAATTATTATCGGTCTTAACATCCCTAATTTTAGCCACCCACTTTGCTGGTTCAAAATACTGCACCTGGGAATCGTGTAATCCTGTGGTAACCAATATGTTAGGAAATTTTAAGGCTACAACATTATCGTAGGGGGAATATGATTTCATGTAATCATATAACTCCTTTTCGTTCGGGTTACCCCATTCATCATATTCGCCAGTGGTCAATGGAATTGAATCATCTAACATTGTGGTGACTACATCAACAAAAGGTACTGCTGCGATTACCCCATTATAAAGTTCTGGTGCCATATTTACGACTGCACCCATTAATAGACCGCCGGCAGAACCACCCATTGCATATAAGTGGTCTCCACTTGTATAATTATTTTCAATTAAATGTTTGGAGCAATCTATAAAATCTGTAAATGTGTTTTTCTTTTTCAATAATTTACCGTCTTCGTACCACTGCCTTCCCAAATATTGTCCGCCTCTAACGTGGGCAAGAGCATATACGAAACCACGATCCAAAAGACTTAATCTTACTGTTGAAAAATATGGGTCAATCGTAGCCCCATATGATCCATAAGCATATTGTAAAACCGGAGTGTTAGCATTTATCTTTGTGTTTTTATGATAAACTATTGACATAGGTACTTTGACACCGTCTCTTGCCGTAGCCCATATTCGTTCAGATTTATAATTCTCCTTTTTGAACTTTCCGCCAAGGACTTCTTGCTCCTTTTTGACCACTCGACCCTTAGTCTGCATATTAAAATCAATAACTGAACTTGGATTGGTCATTGAATTATATGTATATCGCAAAGTATCAGTATCAAACTCAGGATTTCTACTAACATTTGCAGTGTATGTTTCGCTTTTAAAGGGCATATAATAACTATCCTTATCGTCCCAACGCGAAATTTTCAACTTGTTTAAACCGTTTTCACGTTCAGAAAGCACATAATAATCCTTGAAGATATCTATATCCTCAAGTAGAACATCTTCCCTGTGTGGTATAAATTCCTCCCATTTATCAGAAGAGGTACTCCCCTCACCTACTATCATTAATTTGAAATTTTTTGCTTTATCTTTATTGGTAAGCACATAAAATGAATCCCCATAGTGCGAAATAGAGTATTCCAATCCCCTTTTACGAGGTGAGAACACATTAAAATCAGCATCTGGAGTATCTGCGTCGAGTGTTTGAAATTCAGAAGTTAAAGTACTATAACAACCAATAATTATATATTTTTTTGATTTGGACTTATAGACATAGGTTCCAAAAGTTTCGTCCTCTT
>CAZYQR010000387.1:0-2607 GCA_964649755.1 uncultured Maribacter sp.
GTTACTGGATAATCTTCAATAGAATCGAAGAAATTTGCAAGGGTATCAATCAATTGATATCCGATTTTTTTAAAATCTTCTTTGTCGATTTCAATAGGAGTTTCCCTATGATTGGGAATTGCCACAAGATTAGCTTCGTTCTTCATTTTCATAATAGTACTTATAATAAATCTAATACCCGACAGAATGATAGAATGCCTTTTTTGGAATCTGGAATTATATCATTGGTAATTTAAAGGGGGAGACATACAATGATATCAAAACAAATTTTGATGTTTTAAGGGCATTGCATTTAAAGATAGCGAATTTAACAAAGAAGGATCATAAAAAACTATGAACTGTGTAATAGGATAACTCCTTCGTTTAATTCGCTAACTAGACTGTGTAATGTGTAACTGGTATTTATCTATAAAAATCTATGTAAAAAAATGTCCAACTAGATTTTCAATTAGCCGGTTTTATATTCTGATTTACACGAAAAAAATTATTCGGATCATATTTCATTTTTATCTGGGTTAAACGCTCGTAATTATTCTTGTAACTGGCTTTTACCCGATCTTGTCCTTCATCCATCATAAAATTGGAATACGCACCTCCAGAAGAGTAGGGGTGCAATGTTTCCCAATAGTCCTTACACCAGTTAGTAATTTTATCTGCATCATCTGGGTTAGGAGAAACGCCAACAATAACACCTGCATATTTTGCATCACGATACGCCCAAGGGGTAGCTTCGTTACTGACTCTACTTGCAGCACCACTAATTGGGTACAAATGCATTTGCGAAAGGGGTGTGGGAATCGTGGAACCGAATTTTAAATGTCCAGCTCTTATTTCAGGTCCGAGTTCATTAAAAAAGTCAGCTCTCCAGTACCATTGCATACCATGTGGAAACAAACCATCAAATAGGGTTTGAACAGCAGGATATGGCATTTCGCCAACATGTGCAAACAAGGGGTTTTTTGCCAAAACGGGTTTGAACAATTCATCGAATTTATTCGGATCCCCAGTATAACACCAAACTATGCCACAAAACTTTTTGTTGTGCAGTTCCTCTGGAAAGGGTGGGCCAGGAATGACCATGGTTGCTATAAACCCGTTCAGATCATCAGGTGCGTTATGAATAAATTCATGATACCACTCCATAATTTCCTCGGTTTGCTCAACAGGCCACAACGTTGGTCCACCGATAACCGTTTTTACGGGATGTGCTTGAAATTTAAAAGAGGTAACAATACCAAAATTGCCCCCGCCACCGCGAATGGCCCAAAACAGGTCTGTATTTTGTTCAGCATTAACAGTTACAAAACTTCCATCTGCCAAAACCATATCGGCTTCCAAAAGATTGTCAATGGTTAATCCGTACTTCCGCGATAAATGGCCTACACCACCTCCTAAGGTAAGACCACCTACCCCAGTTGATGAAATTATACCTGCAGGTACAGCAAGACCATAGGGATGGGTTGCGTGATCTACTTCTCCCCAAAGGTTGCCGCCACCAACTCTAACGGTATTATCAGAGGTGTCTACACGAATAAATTTTATTCCAGATAAGTCAATGACCAAACCGCCATCACATATTCCCAAACCACCACCATTATGGCCGCCACCTCTCACGGCGAGCAGCAACTTGTTTTCCCGTGCAAAATTCACAGCATAAATTACATCTGCAACATCAACACACTTCACAAGCATTCCAGGACGTTTGTTGATCATTCCATTATACACTTTGCGTTCTTCGTCATAATCTGAATCTTGTGGCAGGGTCAATTTCCCCCTTAGTTGTAAAGCGAATTCTTCCATTTTTAATACTTCCAAATCTTTTTCTTGAGTTGACATACTTTTGGTTTTATTTAAATATTTATTTTAAGGGGGAAATAGATTATAATTACTATTCGTGAGTTGTATTGTCTAATTTAACAAATTTGAAACATAAAACGCAGAGCCAATGTAAGTTTTAGGTCAAATAATGATACAATTAGCCCATAGTTCTATTTGAAAAATCGATTCGAAAACTATACTATGCCTTTGCTTCAAGGATCAAATTAAAAGGTGTCTCCACCACTTTTTTGAATCTATTGAAACCACCGGAAGTAATGACTTCTTTCAGTCGTTTTTCACCAGCTTGGGCACCCAAAGCAAGACCAACTTCCTGATTTATTGAACAAGGGGTGCAGAGCATGGTGGAAAATGCATAAAATGCACGACCTACAGGATTCAGGTTTTCCTCCAAAGTATCCTTGGCAAAAGGTTCAACTACCATGCAGGTTCCGTCCGGTTTTAGGGCGTCTTTCACATGCGCACATGCCCCTACTGGATCTCCCATGTCATGTAAACAGTCAAAGAATGCGACAAAATCGTAATCATTGCCAGGGAAATTCTTTGCCGTGGCAACTTTAAAAGTGGCATTGGTTACACCTGCTTCCTTGGCTCTTTTTGTCGCTTTCTTTATGGATTTGGCATGAAAATCATATCCGTAAAATTTGGAATTAGGAAAGGCTTTGGCCATTATAACGGTAGAAGCGGCATGACCACATCCTATATCGGCTACTTTGGCTCCCTTTTCCAATTTTTCAACTACCCCATCCAAAGCGGGTAACCAGTTTGAAA
>CAZYQR010000388.1:0-2603 GCA_964649755.1 uncultured Maribacter sp.
TAATGCCTTTGCGCATAGTTCTGGCATTCACCAAGATGGCGTAATCAAAAATAGGGAGACCTATGAAATCATTAATCCTGCAGATGTTGGTGTAAATGAATCATCAATTCTGCTTACAGCGAGAAGCGGTAGGGCCGCTTTGGCCTACCGGGCGAAAAAAGTGGGCTACGAACTTACCAAGGTACAATTGGATATGGTTTATCAGGAGTTCTTGAAATATGCAGACCGGAAGAAAGAGATTGTGGATGAAGACATTCATGAAATCATTGAAACCAGCAATATAAAAATTGAAAGTGTTACTTAAATGGAGCTGAACATTGCCATTTTAGGGGGGGACGGTATTGGGCCAGAGGTGATAGCTCAAGCTGTGAAGTGCCTTCAGGCTGTTGAAGATAATTTCGGCCATGATTTCACGTTTACCGAAGGATTAATTGGAGCCGCTGCCATGGATAAGATGGGCAGTCCGTTACCAGAAGAAACCCTTGAACTTTGCAAAGCATCCGATGCTATTTTATTTGGTGCAATTGGCACAACGGAATATGATAATAACCCAGATGCCAAAGTACGTCCAGAAGACGGATTGTTGTTTTTAAGAAAAGAACTTGATTTATTTACCAACATTAGGCCCATAAAGATTTTTCCTGCTCTAGTTCATAATTCCCCAATAAAAAAAGAAGTAATTACGGGTACTGACTTGGTCATTTATCGTGAGCTTACTAGTGGAATTTATTTTGGGGAGAAAAGCTTAAGTGCTGATGGTAAAGTTGCTACAGACCTATGTAAATATACGGAAGATGAGATTAGCCGTGTTGCCCATATGGCATTTAAAGCAGCCAAGAAAAGAAGAGGAAAATTGACCTTAGTTGATAAGGCACACGTTTTAGAAACTTCAAGACTATGGCGTAAAGTCGTCACAAATATTGCTGAAAGTTATCCTGAGGTTGAATTGACCTGTATGTATATTGACAATGCATCAATGCAAATGTCCCTGAATCCCAGTTCTTTCGATATAATTTTGGCCGACAATATGTTTGGTGATATTCTTTCTGCACAATGCAATGTACTTATTGGGTCTTCAGGTTTGTTACCATCGGCTTCGATAGGTACTGAAAGTGCTATGTTTGAGCCTATACATGGCTCCTACCCGCAAGCAAAAGGCAAAGATATTGCGAACCCTGTTGCTGCAATTCTTAGTGCTGCCCTTCTCCTAAATCATTTTGAACTTACCGAGGAATTTAATGCTGTGGTCGCTGCAGTGCATAAATCTTTCAGAAAAAAAATTGTTACGATGGATGTTATGGGTAGTACCAAATATGGTACAGAAAGTGTTGGTGATTTTATTGCAGAAAACATTGTCGATGTTGATGATAATTTGAATATCAATGATGAAAATATTGGATTGGGAAAATCAACGATAATCTAGGATTACAAACTACTCGTTGGCCAATGCCTTCACAAATCCATCAAATTCTTCTTTAAACACCTCATACTTCTTACCTGTTGCTGGACCATTAAACCCAGTGTGTATTTTCCTAACATTACCTTTTTTATCAATAAAAATTGTTGTTGGGTAAGATAGTACATGGTTCAACATCGGTAACTTTTCCTGCGCTTTGCTTTTATTCGACGTCCCGAATTGCGCCAATAGAATTGGATAATCAACTCCTATCGCAGTTTTTAATCTATTTATACTTTTAAATGCTCGTTCCTCAGTTTTGGCATATTCAAAAGCCAAAGCAACAACTTCTACATCAAGCTTTGTATTTTCTTTTAGATAATTGACCAGGAATTTAGTTTCATCAAGACAATTGGGGCACCAGGTGCCCATTATCTGAACAATTACAGCTTTATTTCTAAACCTATCGTCATCCAAAGAAATTAGGGTACCATTAATATCAGGAAATGAAAATGCCAATTTATCATAGCCTTTCTTTAAATAAGTCAATGAATCTGCATCAGGCAATTCAAAGCTTTCATTGCGTTTTGCAATGAACGGTTCTTGAAAATGGTTTCCGGAATAATAGGTTCCTCTTAAGCTACTATCGGTGACTTTAGCGGTAAATAAAAAAGCATGTGCCCCATCAAAAGCTGATACTTTCATTATATCCCCATCCATTATGCCATCTAAATAACGATAATCCCCGGTAGTTGTCCTGAAAGTACCTTTTACCTTATTCCCGTTCTGAGTGAAGATTCCCTTACCCAAATAACTACCCTCTGTGTTGGGACTGAACTCAGCTTCCCATATTCCAGAAACATTTACTTGTGGTTTGTTTTTAGCACTAAATCGTTCTTCTTTCCCAAAAGTAGCTTTAAATGGTACTATGCGTTCTAAGCTTTCCTTTATGAATTTCCCCTGAATTGAAGTTTCAGTAAATTTACCGGCAATATAACCCTCATAAACAGGAGTCCTGATTACTATTGAATCATTCTTTATGGTTACTTCTTCAACCTTAATGACTTCAGCAGCATTATAGATATCAATAAACACTTGCCCTGCATCATTCTTTTTGAGCTTAAAGTTAAAAGGCAGGATCTCATCGTCTTGCACCTCCAATTCACCTAACCAAATCCCTTCGGACAAACCAGGGCCTTTTGAATTC